>CALXSV010000153.1 GCA_944391235.1 uncultured Clostridia bacterium
GGAATTCCTCCAGAAAATGATTGATTAAATAACGGCGTTCCTGTTTATCTGTGGCACGCTGTAAAAGATAGTGAATCAATAAATTTTCATTTACCGTACTGGCCACTTCGGCAACAAAAATACGGTAATCTGCATACACATAGGGCTGCGTACGGCGTGAATAATACGAATGCATGGAATGACCGGACTCATGGATTAAGGTAAAGACGGAATCCAAATCACCCTGGAAATTGAGCAGAATGTACGGATCCGTGCCATACACACCGCTGGAGTAAGCACCAGAGCGTTTGCCCTTGTTTTCATATACATCTACCCAACCGTTATCCAGGCCCTGACGCAAAGTACGCTGATAAGACGGACCCAAAGGAGTCAGCGCCTCAATCACCAAATCCTTGGCCTGCTCCCAGTCAAACTGGCGGCGGTAATCCGGGAAAAGCGGTACATAAATATCATACATATGCAGCTCATCCACCTGCAACAACTGCCGGCGGCGCTGCAGATAGCGCTCCATATCTCCCTGGTGCGCGCGTACTACCTGAATTAGATTGTGATAAACGCTTTCTTCCACATTATCGCCAAACAGGGAAGCCGCCAGCGCACTGTCATAGCGACCGGCTGCGGCGTAAAAATTATCCTTGCGTACAGAGCCAGACAGCGTGCTGGCAATGGTGTTGCCAAAGGCAGCATAGCCATTGTACATGGCACAAAAAGCATCCTTGCGTACACGTCGATCGCTGCTGCGCAAAAAGCGGATATAATTGCCGGAAGAAAGCCGCTCCTCCTCGCCCTGTTCATTGCGAATAGCAGGTAAAGGCATATCCGCGTTGGTTAACATGCCATACGTGTTGGAAAAGCTTTCCGCCATCTCCGCTGTGCCAGCCAACAACTGTTCTTCAGCTGGAGAAAGGGTATGCGGACGCATGCGCGTAATATCATCAAACAGGCGGCGGTAAGGCCGTAAATCCGGATGCTGCAGGTAACTTTCCAGCACCTGCTCAGGAATGGCCAGTACTTCCGGAGAAAAGAAAGCCATGGCCTGCGAATATGCCACAGCAACGCTCTGAATACGCTCATTAAGCCCCTGATAAAGCGGATTTGCCGTATCCTCATCATGGCGCAGGGATGCGTACAGATAAAGCTTTTCTAGCAGCATACCCGTCTGCTCCTGCCAGTGGATGCAAGCAAACAGCATCTCTGCGCTATCCGCCAGATGCCCGCGAAAACGCTCGCCCTGCGGCAGCATCTGCTTGAGCTGTTCCATATCCTGCTCCCAGGCGGCAGCATCCGCATACAATTTTTCTACTTTCCATTTATATTGGTTGTCAATCTCTTCTCTTCTGGCTATTTCGATCATAAAGTACCTCCCATTGTTATGCCTCCCCAAAAGGGGAGGCCTCTAAGTACTATTCTATTATTTCCGTTTTCTATATAAATCTTCCGTATCAAAATTAATATTCAATTCTTCCATCAAACGACGCTCCAGAGCGCGGATATTGGAGAGGATATCATCCTCTTCCTGTTGCTCCTTCTCCTCCGCAGCTTCCTGCGCAGCTGCCGCGGCAAAGGCTGGGCTATCCGCCACAGCAGAAGGAATCTCCATTGCCTGAGGCTGCACCTGCGGCTCCGGATCGATTGCCGGAGCATCTGTATCAAGGACATCCCCCTCCGCAACACCGCTGACTGCCTGGCCCGACTCCTGAATAGGAGCCAAATCCACAATCTGCACAGGCTCTTCCGCTGCGGGAGCCTGCTTTTTCTTCTTTTTCTGTTTCAACTGCAACTCCATGGTATATTGACGGCGCACCTGATCAATTTCCGAAGAGCGGACACTCATGTCCTCTGTCCAGAAGTCCACAGACTGTTTCATGGAAGACAGCTTAGCGGCAACCTGCAAGGAAGGAGCAGCCTGCTCCAACTGCGCCAATTCTTCCTCAAGCTCCTCTTCACTATCCAGCTGCGGCTCCTGCAAAGGCTCTACAGTAAAGGAATCGGAAACCGGCTCAGAGACAGACGTGGCAGATGGCTCGGTATCCAACTCGCGCTCTGTTTCCGCCGCCTCCTCCAATTTGTCCTCCAGCACCTGTACGGCTACTGGCTTGCTTTCTTCCTCTGCCGAAGCTGTGGCACTCGGTGCAGTTTCTGCCTCTGACATGGGCACTTCAGGCGTAGGTGCAGAGGAAGCAGCCAACCCATTGCCTAAAATCCTTTCCGCTGCCGCTACCGCTGCAATGGCCTCCGCATCGCTAGAGCTGGAATCCAGCACATCGCGCAGAGCAGAAATGGCGTTCTCCACACGCTCCTGCTCCTGCGGTAGAGCAGCTGCAACCTGCTCCGCAGTGAGACTGTCCTTTTCCAAGCCATGCATAGTTGCGCCAGCTACGATTTCACGCATGGCAGAGTCATTGTCCAAATCATCCTCCAGGGGAAGAGAAAAATCACTGTCTGAGGTAGGACGCACCGTATAGTTCTTGCTGCCCACCGGCATCTGGCATACAGGGCAGACCTCGTCATCCTCCTGCAAAAACTCGCCGCAATATACGCAAAAAGGCTTATCGGCAACAGAGCCGGCAGCAGACGTATCTGTGTCAACCGCGGCAGGCGCCGGATTTGCATCCTCTTGCTGCAGGTTTTCCTGCTCTATAGCAGCGGCTGCATCCTCTGCGTCCGGCATCGCATCGGCAGCCGGCACAGAGAAAAAGATGGTATTCTTAATGGCCTCTGCCTCCTCGTCCACAGTCATATCCTGCTTCAAATTGATACGGCGCGTGTTTTCCAGCTGCTCAGTAGAAATATCGGGCTGATCTTCCAAACCTGCCAATACAGAATCAGCCACCGCTTCTATGGGATTTTCCGCAGATGCTTCTGCGGCAAGGCTGTCTGTAGTGTCAACAGCCGGAGCAGCGTCTTCAGCGGTCTGCTTCTCTTTATCTTTACTGGCCTTACGCGCTTCCATACGGCCGGTTGCCCAGAAACTCCAACAGATAATCAGCAGACCTACAATGCCAATCAACAGGTATAGTCCAAAGTGTTCCAGTAATTCTAGCAGTAAATCAACCATTATACATAGCCTCCAGCAGCTTATTTTGCTAACTCATAAATAGCGCGGGCATAAATTTTCGCGCAGCGCAACAGGTGTGCGCACTCCATATATTCATCCGCCTGATGGCATAGCATAGGCGCATCCGCCAGCTCTGGGCCAAAGGCCACAAAGCCGGGGATTTCCTTGGCATAGGTGCCGCCGCCAATGACCAAGGGTGCATGCATATCTCCGGTAATTTCGCGGTATACACGCAGCAGCGTCTCACCAAGCCTGTTCTTTTCCCCTAAGAACAGCGGCTCCGCCACATGCGTAAGCTCTAATTCCATGTGATTATCCGCAGCCAGCTGTTTCAAGCGACATACAACCTCTTCGGCGCTGCAGCTAACCGGAAATCGTAAGTCAAAACCCAGTTCTCCATCCTGTGCGGAGAGACGCAGACTGGAGCAGACCAGTGTACTGCTGCTCTGCGCATCCGCATCAGCAATTCCCAATCCAGCGCCAGTATAGTCGTCAAGGCGGCTCCACTGTACAGCACGCTGTAAAAAAGCGCTGACGCCCTGCGGAGCAACATCAATCTGCGCCAGATAGGCGACAAGCCGAGACAGAGCGTTCTCTCCCTCCTCCGGCGTAGAAGCATGTGCACCAATACCAGTGGCGCACAGGACAAGCGCGTCCGCCTCCTCGCGCAGAACAATGCCATCCGGCAGCGGAGGCAGAGCAGTCGCATCCCCACGCAGGCGGGCCTCAGCCATAGCTGGCACGACATTTGCAGCAGCTCCAGCCTGGGCGCACAGCAAAGAAAACGGTGCAGAACCGGCAATAGGCCAGGCTTGCCTAAGGCGGAAATGTACGATACCCTTTTCTCCAATTACCACAGGAAAGCTGGCATCCGGCGTAAAGCCACAGGCAGGCGGATCATATTTGCTTAAATAATATTTAACGCAGTTACAGCCGCTTTCTTCATTGCAGCCCATAATAAAACGCACGCTTCGGTTACAAACCAGCCCGGCCTCACGCAGCGCCCAAGCGCCATACATAGCGGCCAGCAGCGGCCCCTTGTCATCCACAACGCCGCGGCCATATATCCGGCCTTGCCGTACCTGCGGTGCAAAGGGCGGCGTTGTCCAAACCTGTCCCTCAGCGGGTACAACGTCCAGATGGCCCAGTATGCCCACCTGTTCCGGATTGAGCCCCGGCAAATCAGCAACCGCGCAATATCCATCCACATTGCTGCCAACAAAGCCCAGTTTGGATGAAATTTCCAGCGCACAATCTACAGCCCGCGCGATTTCCGGACCAAAGGGCATACCAGGTTGTGGCTCCATTTCCACAGAAGGAATAGACACCAGACGTAGAACATCCGCTTCCAACTGTGGATAACTAGCCTCAATCAGGCGGTCAACAGCAGAAAAATCTATTGTTTTATCCATACTTATCCTTTCTCTCTAAAGGCGAGACTTTGTACATTATATTGTACATAGTCTTCCACCTACATATTATTCTCTTTTCTCCCCTTTTCTTCCTCTTTTTTACATAGTACATCCGGGGTATTTGCTTTGGAAAAACAATCCAAAGCGGGGAGAAAAAGGATTTTTACCGCTGTAGTGGAATTAATTTTAGATGAATAGCAAATATAGGCTAGACAAAGGAGGGAGAAGGATGCCGGATAACCAGAAAATCTCCCATATGCAAATCATTAAGCTAGCGGTAATCACCGTATTGCTCCTAATAGCGGTGGCAGTTTTGCTTTCCTGCAACCAGCGCAGACAGACAAAAATGGCTGAAACAGGTGAAGAGAGCGGCCTGCGTAAAACCGTGCTGGACTCCAAGGAGAGAATGACGCTGACCATCTACTATTTAACGGCAGACGGACAATATCTGCTCCCCTTGTCCATCCGTGTAAACGAAAGCAAGGATGCAGCACGCACGGCGCTAGAAAGACTGTTAAGCGACCCGCCAATCAACACAGCGCTGCCATCCATACCAACAGACGTAAAACTGATTGATATCAAATGCATCTACCAGACAGCCTACATTGATCTGACAGATGACTTCCTTTCTATACCAGCAGAACAGATGCAACATGCAGTAGACGCACTGGCAGCAACCATACTGCCCCTAACCGGCTGCCCTTATATGCAGCTGCTGATTGAGGGCGAGGGTTATGAGCAGGCTGGCGGTGTAGAAATCGGCTCACCGATTACCGAGCCAGTCATCAACAAGGACGAAAACTGGCAGGAAGGACAAAGCCCGCTACTTTACTATACGGCAGATGCCAATGGCTGGCTCGTCCCGCATACAACCAGCTATACAGATGACGGCAGGGGTGCGTTACAACAGCTGCAGCTAATTGCCCAGGCTATCCTGCCACCTTGGGTCAGCCTGCTTGATTATGAAATCGAAGGAGACCTAGCCCGCTTGGATTTGGGCATAGACAGCAACATCGCCTACCGCAGCACAGCCGCAGAGGAGGAGGGCTACCTCAAAGCATTAATCAATAGTGTATGCACCATTGAAGGGATAAATGGACTGCAGGTGCTGATCAATGGAGAAACAGCCAACAGCCTACCCAATGGCACAGCCATAAACAGCACGCTTAGCCCTACCCCCATCAATCAAATTGATAACAAATAGCTGCCATGTACAGGAGTTTATATGTATGAAAGCCTACATTTTTGACCTTGACGGTACCATTTCCGATTCCGTACCATTAATTGTTGCCACCTCTTTGGAGGTGTGTAAACATTTTGGATTGAAGCATGATGCAGAAAAGCTAAAATCCTATATCGGTGTTTCTCTGTTTGAAACAGGAGAGGATTTGCTGGGCAAAGGCCGTGGCCAGGAATATATGGATACCTATCACGAATATTACTACCGCAATGCACGAAAGCTCTGCGCTTTCCCTGGCATTCTGGACATGCTGGCGCTGCTCCGGAAAAAAGGAGCCAAATTGGCCCTGTGTACAGCAAAGCGCCGCCATGCCGCACTGGAATCGCTGGAGCAGATTGGCGCGGACAAATTTATGGACGCAGTGGTATACAGCGAACTCACGCAGCGTCACAAGCCATTTCCCGATCCTGCTCTGCTGGCTGCCAGCAAACTGGGCGAACCTGTAAGCGAATGCCTGTTCATTGGCGACGCCAGGCATGATATCGGCTGCGCCCACAACGCCGGCATGCAGGTATGCGGCGTTACTTGGGGCGCAGGCTCTTTACAGGAAATAGAGGAGAATAAACCGGATTACATTGTGCATAGTGTGCCCGAGCTGGAGCAGTTGCTGCTCCAGCTGCTCCAACCCTGATTAGCGGCATTTGCGCATCAGGGCCAGTACGGGCCAGCAGATGAGGAACCATAGTCCGCTATAGAGCAGACAGACCTGACCCATGAGGTTCAGCGGCAGCTGTGAATAATCCCAAACCTGCCACTTCATAATCTTATTGCACAAAATACCTGCTACAAATTCAATACCGGTTATAATTAAGGCGCCCTTAAAGCATTGCTTCCATAAAGGGCATCTTTTATTGCGGCGCGATAAACGCCACAAGGCCGCTGCGGCCGCTGCACCCGCCACAGACATGCTCCAGTGTGTTCTCCCCCGCCAGGCTATTTCCATCAAAGGATAGAGCGTAGCACCCAGCATGGTGAAACCCATTGTTTTTCGCATAAAAATCACCCCGTAGCAGTTTGCGCGGGGTGAAGGATTATTATTTACAAATATAACATTTTTCTTTCATTTTACCATAAAATTAGACATATGATGTAAGTGACATACACAACTATAGATAGCCATATATCGATATCTACATATCGATATATTTTTTTTACATTTCCCGCAGTGGAAAAATTTTGTTACAATGTTATACAGATAATTTTTTATCTAAATCGTCTCTCCACAGTTAGCCAATTTTCGACATCTTGCCCTCAATAAACTTTTGAATTAAAGCAAAGGACTGCGTTTCCGTTTCAATCCACTCATCCTCCAGCTGTGCAGGCACCTGTAAACCAGCTGCGGCAGCACATTCGCGCAGCCAGATTTCAGCCAACCGGGGATTTTTAACCAGCAAGGGCCCCAAACAATTGGTATAGATAACATTGTCCCGGCGTGCGCCTTCCTTGCCATCACCGCAATTGCCCCGGCCATACAGAATTTGGCCCAAGGCAGGCTGCGTGTCCGCCAAGAAAACATCCGCCACCTGGATTTGATTGCCAATTACCTGCAGCCCGCTGGGCAGAGAGAACCACAAATCATCTCCCCACACCGAGACACGCTCCTTCCACTGCATATCCAGCAGGCCCAGCCCCTCCAGGACTCGCCCGTCTAACAGCTCGGTTTGCCGCGCTACGACAGCACCGCTGCTAGCCACCGCAATCAACATGGCTTTACGCTGCAAAAAGGCTTGCAAATCTGCCTGCTGGCGCTGCAAAGCCGCAACAATCTGCGGCGCGCATTTCAGCTCGCCGCTATTCAGGCACAGCATATCTGCCCAATCCAGTGGAATTGGCTGTGAAAAGGAATCGCAGCGGCGGATTTCCACAGGCAGTTGCAAAAGATTGCAGACATGCAAAAGAGCCATCATATCGCCCCGACCGCCGTGCAAATTAAGCACATCCGGGTACAACCACAGGATATGCAGGCAGCGCTGCGCTTCCATTTGTTCAGGCAGTTGGTTACAATTGCTGATACATTCGCTTTCCCGCGTGGCAAAACGACGTTCTTCTGTAAGTTGCTCAAATACGCGCATGGATCAGGCCTCCTTTGCCGCCGCATGCTTTTGCGCATAAGCAGCCAGAGAATAGTATTTTTTCAACCAGGTAATTAAATAAACATTATCGCAGGCATAACGTGATAGCTCGTTGACAATGGTTTCATCGTCATTTGTGGGTAAAACGGTTAGCTTGTCCGCAGGAAAGCCATCATAAAGGAGACGTAACGCCGCGTCGTAGGCCACCGTGCCGGAAAAGCAGATGCAGCGGCAGACATTGGAAGCCAAAAGCGCGCGAAAATCGCAGTCAAAGGCGTAAAAGGTATTGGTATAATGCGGATCAAAATCGACCAGCTCATCCAAGCCCAGCAAAAAGATCTTTTCTCGCTTGTCCGCGGCAATTACATTAAGCGCAGATTGCAGGGTTTCTGGATTCTCCTGCTTCATCCGCAGGTAATGAATGGTTTTACCGCCAGCCTCCACATCCTCCATGCGTCCGCCAATATTAACAAAATCGGTAAAAGCTTCGCGGATAACCTCCTGATCCACGTCGAACTCACGAGCCACAGCCAGAGCCGCAATATAGCAATACAAAAAATACGGCGTGCTGTAACGGAAGGGATAAGCGCTTCCCTCCACAGAAAAGGTCTGGGCAGTAAAATCCACATCCTGCGCCTGATAAGCAGCATCATTTACTTCGCCAAAGCCACAGTCGGTACAGATAAAAGGGCCGATATTATCAATATTATAGGCATGAAAACGAATGGGCGCGTGGCAGAGAGGACACGGCATACTTACAGAAAAAAAATCATCGTCCTTATGGAAGGAAGCAGAATTTTTATCCACGCCAAAACCAACGCAGCGGCCAGCCAGCTGGCCCAGGCTACGGGCATTGGGCTCGTCGTTGTTTACATATACTGTAGTTTGAGAATCTATAACAGAAGCCAACTTGCGCCAGATAATATCTGGCTCGCCGTTGCGCTGTACCTGATCCTTCTGTACATTGGTAATACACAGATGGTGCGCAGGCAACTGCGCATGAATAATCGGCAAAAAGCGCTCATCTGTTTCAAGCAGCAGCAAGTCCGCTTTCAGTCGGCCATTCAAACCGGCATTGTGTAGCAGGGTTACAGCAACGCCAGCCAACAGGTTAGCGCCCGCCAGATTAACGGCAACCGTACGGCCTGCCTTTTGAAAAACATGAGCCAGTAGGTTGGTGGTCGTACTTTTGCCATTGGTACCCGTGACAAAAATGGTTCGCTCCGGGTCAGCGCCACCCAAATGGCGGATAAAGCCAGGGTCTATTTTTAAGGCGACAGCTCCTGGTAGATTGGTACCCCGCTCACGGGATACCAGGCGAATCCCCCAAGCCAGCAGTTTCGCTGCATACAGCGCAACAAAAAAACGTAATTTTGACATAAAAAACTCCTTATCAACGGATGTTTTTACCATACCTGCTTATTATATACTGCAACGACAAATATTACAATATTCCCTTATACTGCGACAAAAAGAAAAGTTTTTCACAACCTGCTGTGCATATGAATATCTTCAGCTTTTATAATAAAATTTAGCTGAATACAGCGTGCCGCTTGCTTATACGAATACCTTTTTCAAAATTTTTTATACAGGGAAAAATCAGACAAAGTCCTGCGATTGGCTAAAATCTTTATAAAAAACTGATAAGAAAACACCCATTTTTATGATATAATATATAACTAATTCATTTATCTTTTTCTATTGATGTTGCTAATAATATTTGATTTTTAAATTTACTAAACATTCATATGAGGGGGTGAGTATGTTGCGTTTTGACGAAATCAAAGCAGTAGCACATGCAGAAGAAACAGCGGAAAAAATGCGTACTGACGCCATAATGCAAGCACGACGTATCATAAACGATGCGCATGAACAAGGAAAGGCGTTTGTCACGCAGGAAGCTGCGGCCGCTGCCACCGCCAACGCTGCCGCTCTAGAGCAAGCCAAACAACTGGGCGAACAAGACGCAGTTGAAATTATGGCAAGTGGCCAATATGAAATAAAAACCATGATTGGCGCGGCTGAACAAAAAATGGACAAAGCCGTAGCTATGATTATAGAAAGGATAGTGAACGGCTAATGGCGATTGTGAACATGAAGCGACTGCGCATCATTGCGCCGCACAGCGCCTCCCGCCGTCTATTGCGCGAGTTGACCCGCGCTGGTTGCGTAGAAATTGAGCGCAACGACGAATGGATGAATGACGCTGAACTGGCTCAGTTACTAAAACGAGGCGAAAACGATTCTAGCAGTGCACGCGCCCAGACAGAGGCGGCGGCGGCGTTAGAGGCTCTAAAAAAGTACGCTGGGGTAAAAAAGGGTCTTTTTGACGCACGCAAGCCCATTGCGGAAGAAGATTTAGCGACCGGCGGCGTACCGGAACAAACCCTATCGCAAATCCAGATGATTAATGCGGCAACCAAGCAGATTGCCAGCCTGACATCGGAGATCAGCCGTTTACAAGGACAAAAGGAAAGCCTCATTCCCTGGCAATATACGGAAATTCCAGTAGACTTTGCCACAAAGGGGGACTTTTCCCTGCACTTTGGCACCGTAGCCTCTGTACTCAATTTTGATTCGCTCAAGGCACAGGTCGAGGAGGGAGAAACCGCTGCGCAGCTGGATTTAATCTCTTCCGACAAAGAGCAGCACTACATGCTGCTAGCTGTACACCATACGGATTATGAGCGAGTATTGGAAACACTCAAAGATGCGGGCTTTAATGAAAATAACTTTAAAAATTATTCCGGCACCATCAAAGAATGCATTGCAGAAATTGATGTGCAGATTGCGGATCTGCAAAGGCAATGCACGGTTATGGAGGACAACATCCGGCACTATGCAGCCTGCTTTGATGAAATTGGCCGCGCCTATGATTATTTTTCCATCCAGTCCAAGTGGGATGACATTTCCTCTACCCTGCCCCGCACCCAACAGACTGCACTGCTTAGCGGCTGGGTACCAGAGGAGGAGACTGACACTGTGGCGGCCATTGCAGAAAAATGCGGCTGCGCCTATGACTTTTCTGAGCCAGAGGAGGGTGAGGAACCGCCCACGCTGATGCGCAACAACCGTTTTGTTCAGCCCTTTGGCCAAGTCACAGAGCTATATGGTATGCCCGCCTATGACTCCTTGGTTGATCCCAACCCCCTGGTTGCGCTGTCCTACTTTATTTTCTTCGGCATGATGTTCTCTGATGCAGCCTACGGTCTGATTATGCTGGCTGCCTGCTGCTGGTTCCTGCGCAAAACCAAACCGGAAGGTACGATGAAAAAATTCGTTACCATGTTCGCCATTGTCGGAATCTCCACTACACTATGGGGCGCAGCTTTTGGCAGCTGGTTTGGCGATATCATCCCCGTTGTGGTAGAGCGTATTACTGGCACCAGTTGGAATATGCCTGCATTGATTGACCCTCTGGAAGAGCCAATTACCATGCTGCTAATTTCCATTGGCATTGGCGTGCTACATCTGTTTTCCGGCATGTTCCTTTCTCTCATCAGGATGTGGAAACGCCGCCAGTTTATAGATATTATCTGCGATATTCTTCCTTGGTATGCAATTATCATTTCCGCTGGACTGCTGTTCCTTGGCTATAATGCAGCCCTCTGGGTTATCGTTGGCGGTCTGCTGTTCGTCCTGCTAACGGCTGGACGTAAGAAGAAAGGCCTAGGCAAAATCACCGGCGGCTTAGGTGCGATATACAACGGACTAACCGGCAATCTGTCGGATATTCTTTCCTATTCCCGTCTGATGGCCTTAGCCTTATCCACCGGGGTCGTCGCCTCGGTCATGAACACCCTGGGCAATATGATGGGCAATTCTATTCTTGGCTGGATTTTTCTGGCCTTGGTCTTTGTTATCGGCCAAACCTTCAACTTTGCTATCAGTATTTTGGGCGCGTTCGTCCACTCCTGCCGCCTAGAATTTGTCGAATTCTTTGGACGCTTTTACGAAGGCGGCGGACGCACCTTCCAACCCCTGTTATACAAGACAAAATATGTAATGATCTCGAAGGAGGAAGACTGAGCTATGATTACGAATGGTATGTTTTTCGCACTTTTAGGCGCTGGTGTTGCAGCTGGCTTTGCTGGCGCAGGCTCTGGTATGGGCGTTGGTATTGCTGGTTCCGCTGCGGCTGGCGTGCTATCTGAAGATCCGAGCAAATTTGGCCAGACCCTGCTGCTGCAGGCGCTCCCTGGCACCCAAGGTATCTATGGTCTGCTATTCGCCTTCCTGGTAATGATTCGTGTAAATCTGTTTGGCGGCGGCATGGATTTGACGCTGGAACAGGGACTGATGATTTTTGCCTCGTCTATTCCCATTGCAGCTGCCGGCTACTTTTCCGGCGTAGGCCAGGGGCGTGCCTCTGCCGGTGCAATGGGTATCATTGCTAAACGGCCGGAGGATCTGGCCAAGGCTATGCTCTATCCGGCCATGGTTGAAACCTATGCCGTACTCGGTTTGCTAATCTCCATCCTCATGCTCTACCGCATCCAGTTATAAGGCAGAGCGCAGCTGCGTTTTGCAACAAGATGACTCAAGGAGAAGGCATATGAATGGTATAGAGAAAATTACAGAAAAAATTCTGGCTGAAGCAGGTCAGAATATAGAAAACGTCATCACCGAAGCGCAGAAGCAAGCAGCGGAAATTGCGGAGGAATACCGCAAGCAAGCAGAGCAAGAAAAGCAGGCGCTGCTAGAGCGTGGCCGTTTGCAGGCAGAGGAAGCCCGGCGTCGCATTGCCGCCGCTGCCGCATTGGAAATACGCAAACAGAAACTGGCTGAAAAGCAGGAGTTGATTAACGCTGCCTTTGCACAGGCCAGAGAAAAGCTTCATCAGCTGCCGCCGGTAGACTACGCGGCTCTGCTAACCCGTTTTGCCATCAGCAATTGCGTCAGTGGCCGGGAAGAAGTTATCTTTTCAGCAGAAGATCGCGATAGCATTGGCCCCCATGTGGTCAAGCTGGCGAATGAATATCTTACCGATCATGGACGCAGGGGGGAGCTACGCATCAGCGCGGAGAGCGGCAACTTTGACAAGGGCTTGCTGCTGCGTGAGGGCGACATTGAAATAAACTGCGCCATTCCTACGATTGTGGAATTCATGCGCGATGGGTTAGCCTCTCAGGTAGCAGAAATCCTCTTTGACTAGGCAGCATAAAGACTGTCTGGCCATACCATATTAGAATAGCAGAAAGGAGGCGGAACAGGTATGGATGATCTTGATTATTTATTTTCCACCGCACGAATACGCGCCATGGAAACCAAGCTGCTAAACAGAGAGCGCTTACTACGTATGATAAACGCCAAATCCATGGAAGAAGCAATTCGCGTTTTAATGGAATGCGGCTGGGAAGAAAGTGTAGATTTTTCTACCTACGAGGCAATGGAGCGCAGCCTGTACACAGAGCGCCAGCGCACCTTTACTGCGCTTACCTCCTTTGCGCCGGATAAAAGTCTGATTCATGTCTTCCAACTTAAATATGATTACCACAACATTAAAGCCATACTGAAAGGCATGGCCCAGGACAAGGACTATACAGCTATGCTATCGACTTGTGGGTGCATAGATCCGAAGCGACTGGCTGCGCTTATCAATGAGGGAGACTACACCCCGCTTTCCCCAGCCATGCGCAAGGCAGTAACAGAAGCACGTGAAGTGCTAAATCGCACCCGCGACCCGCAATATGCAGATACGGTGCTGGACCGCGCCTGCTATGGTGAAATGCTCACCCTAGCAAAAAACAGCAACAGTTCTTTTCTGCTGCAATATGTACAGCTGCTCATAGACAGCATCAATTTGCGCACAGCCGTGCGGTTAAAGGTACGCGGCCTTTCCTACGATTACTTGCGCCAATTCTTTATCAGCGGCGGCAGCATTGCCATCAACCGCCTGCTGACCGATTTAACGCCGGATATGCTGGGCACAATCTTTGCCACCACGCCCCTGCAGGCAGCAGCCGTCTGCGGTGGAAATGTGCTGCGTAAAGAAGCCACGCTCTCTCAATTGGATATTGCTTGCGATAACGCCATCATGGAATATCTGCACAGTGCCAAATATATCGGCCTAGGCGAGCAGCCGTTGATTGGCTATCTGGCAGGCAAGGAGGCAGAGCTGGTGGCCGTACGCATTATCATGACAGGACGCCTGGCACATATGGATAGCAATGCAGTGCAGGAAAGGTTGAGGGAAACGTATGTATAAGATAGCAGCAGTTGGGGATCGCGAAAGCGTACTCGCATTTAAAGCTTTTGGTATGGAGACCGTTCCGGTTCATACGGTCGCAGAGGCCAGCAATGCCATCCGCAGACTGGCTGGGGAGGACTGCGCGCTTATCTTTCTCACCGAGCAGTTGGCTGTACAAATGCCCACGGAAATGAGCCACTATGCGGAGCAGACTGTTCCAGCAATCATTATGATTCCCGGCTCTGAGGGCTCTTTAGGCCAGGCTCTGGCTGCCATATCCACGGCGGTAGAGCGCGCGGTTGGCGCAGATATTTTAGGAAGCAAGCAGGCTGAAAATTAAGAAAAAGCATCCTACGCTTTTAGAAAGGATGGAGTATAGAGAATGGAAAACGGCAGGATTATCAAAGTCGCCGGCCCGCTGATCGTAGCAGAGGGCATGTCCGGCGCAGATATGTACGATGTGGTTCACGTAGGCCACAACAAGCTGATTGGTGAAATTATTGAAATGCGAGACGGGAACGCCTCCATTCAGGTTTATGAAGAGACAGCTGGTATCGGCCCTGGCGAGGAGGTTGTATCCACAGGCGAACCTCTGTCCGTGGAATTAGGCCCCGGCATCATCGGCCAAATCTACGACGGGATTCAGCGCCCCTTGGAAGAGCTGGTAGAGCGTTACGGCGCCAATATTACCCGCGGCGTATATGTACCCTCTTTGGATAGGGAAAAGAAATGGACGTTTATCCCCAGTGTAGAGGTAGGCGCCTCGGTAATCGGCGGCGATATTATCGGCACCGTACAGGAAACCAGCGTGGTACTGCATAAAATTATGGTACCAAATGGCATGAGCGGTACCGTGGCAGAAATTCGTGGCGGTGATTTTACGATTACGGAAACCGTGTGTGTACTCCATACGCTACAGGGGAAAAAAGAGCTGAGCCTCATGCAAAAATGGCCGGTACGTGTGCAGCGTCCCTATCAAAACAAGCTGGCGCCCAACGAGCCAATGATTACCGGTCAACGTACCATTGATACCTTTTTCCCCATTGCCAAGGGCGGAACAGCCGCTGTCCCCGGGCCCTTTGGCTCCGGCAAAACCATTGTTCAGCACCAACTGGCCAAATGGAGCGATGTAGATATTGTCATTTACGTTGGCTGCGGTGAGCGCGGCAATGAGATGACAGATGTTCTGCGCGAATTTCCTGAGTTAAAAGACCCGCGCACCGGCGAGTCGCTAATGCAGCGCACCGTGCTGATTGCCAATACATCGGATATGCCGGTTGCAGCACGCGAAGCCTCTGTTTATACGGGCATTACCATTGCCGAATACTTCCGGGATATGGGCTATGCGGTTGCCTTAATCGCGGACTCCACCTCCCGTTGGGCGGAAGCACTGCGTGAAATGTCCGGCCGTCTGGAGGAAATGCCGGGTGAGGAAGGCTACCCAGCCTATCTGACCTCCCGTTTGGCGCAATTTTATGAGCGCGCCGGCCGAGTTACCTGCTGCGGCACAGAAGGCCGCTATGGTGAATTATCTGCTATCGGTGCAGTATCGCCGCCTGGCGGTGATATATCCGAACCGGTTTCCCAGGCTACGCTGCGTATTGTTAAAGTATTCTGGGGACTGGACGCCTCGCTGGCCTACGCCCGCCACTTCCCTGCTATTAACTGGTTAAACAGCTATTCCCTGTATGAAGACCGCCTGGGTCAGTGGTATACCGATAATCTTGGTCCGGAATTCCAGCAGCAACGTGGCGAAGCAATGGTCCTGTTGCAGCAGGAAAACGAGCTCAACGAAATCGTCCGTCTGGTTGGTATTGATGCGCTTTCACCCAAAGACCGGCTGACCATGGAAGTAGCACGAATCCTGCGTGAGGACTTCCTGCAGCAGAATGCCTTCACTGAGTCTGACTCCTACACCTCATTAGGGAAGCAAAAGGGTTTGCTGGGACTGATTTTGCATTACCACCATATCGCCCTCAAAGCAATTGAAAATGGCGCAGATATGGAGGCTTTATTCTCTATCTCAGCACGTGAGCGTATTGGCCGTGCAAAATCCGTACCGGAGGATGAATATGAGACCGTATACGCGGCCATCCGTGAAGAAATGGAGAATGAGATTGAAGAAATTCTGGCTGCGGTAAGCACTGGAGGTGACTGGGCATGATTAAGGAATATAAGACAATCCGTGAAGTTGCCGGCCCGCTTATGCTGGTATCGGATGTTTCTGATGTTACGTATTATGAATTGGGTGAAATTGAGTTACCCAACGGCCAGCTGCGTCGTTGCCGCGTACTGGAGGTTGATGGGAGCAATGCACTGGTACAGCTATTTGAAAGCTCAGCCGGTATCAATCTAGCGCAGTCCAAGGTACGCTTTTTAGGTCATGGCCTGGAGCTGGGTGTATCTGCCGACATGCTGGGCCGGGTGTTCGACGGACTGGGAAATCCGATTGATGGCGGGCCCAACATTCTGCCGGAAAAACGTCTCGATATCAATGGCCTACCCATGAACCCGGCTGCACGCGAATATCCCTCTGAGTTCATTCAAACCGGCGTATCTGCTATAGATGGTCTGAATACCCTGGTTCGTGGGCAAAAGCTGCCCATTTTCTCCGGCTCTGGTCTGCCCCACGCCAATCTGGCCGCACAGATTGCCCGCCAGGCGAAGGTGCTGGGCACAGACACCAAATTTGCCGTGGTCTTTGCTGCCATTGGGATTACCTTTGAGGAAGCGGACTTCTTTATTTCCGACTTCCGCAATACCGGTGCGCTGGAGCGCGCGGTACTGTTTATGAATCTGGCCAACGACCCAGCTATTGAGCGTATCTCAACTCCGCGTATGGCGCTGACCGCAGCCGAATATCTGGCCTTTGATTTGAATATGCACGTATTGGTTATTATGACCGATATCACCAATTATGCCGAGGCCTTGCGTGAGATTTCCTCCGCACGCAAAGAGGTACCAGGCCGTCGTGGTTATCCGGGCTATTTGTACACAGATTTGGCCACCATGTATGAACGCGCCGGCCGCCGCTATGACTCGCAGGGCTCAATCACCATGATTCCCATTCTCTCCATGCCTGAGGATGACAAAACCCATCCCATCCCTGACCTTACCGGCTACATCACAGAGGGACAGATCATTCTTTCCCGTGAGCTATACCGCAAGGGTATTAAGCCGCCCATCGACGTGCTGCCCTCGCTGTCCCGTCTCAAGGATAAGGGTATTGGCGAAGGTAAAACCCGTGCTGACCATGCAGACACCATGAACCAGTTATTTGCTGCCTATGCCCGCGGTAAGGACGCCAAAGAGCTGATGACGATTCTGGGTGAAGCGGCGCTGACCGAGACAGACAAAAAATATGCGGCCTTTGCCGAGGCTTTTGAAAAAAAATATGTCTCACAGGGCTATGACACAGAGCGTAGCATTGAAGAAACACTAAACATTGGCTGGGAGCTGCTGGCTATGCTTCCCCTAGGCGAATTGAAGCGTATTAAACCTGAGTTAATTGAGCAATACCACCCCGCCCAGCAGAAATAAGAGCGATTAAAGAAGGTGGAAGTATGAGCCGAATGAATGTTAATCCCACGCGTATGGAGCTATCTCGCCTTAAGGCGCGCCTGATTACAGCACAACGTGGCCACAAACTGCTCAAAGATAAGCGCGATGAGCTAATGAAGCAGTTTCTTGATTTGGTGCAGAATAACCGTGAGCTGCGCTTGCGTGTGGAAAAAGCCCTCGTCCGGGCCAACCAGAGCTTTGCCGCAGCCTCAGCAGCCATTGACCAGGATACGCTGGAAGAGGCGCTGATGTATCCCCGCAAACAGCTTGCGTTGGATTTGGAATTAAAAAATATCATGTCTGTCAACGTGCCAGTATACAAATGTCAGCTGGAGAACACAGATTCCAGCGAGGCTTTTCCTTACGGCTTTGCCGCCACACCAGGCGAGCTGGACGAGGCCATTCTCGCTATCTCCAGTATTCTGCCGGATTTGGTGCAGCTGGCGCAAACAGAAAAGAGCGTGCAGCTGCTGGCCGGTGAAATTGAAAAAACG
>CALXSV010000154.1 GCA_944391235.1 uncultured Clostridia bacterium
TAGCAATGGATTATGAAAAAAGTGGGCGTTTGATTTTGCAACTGCGAAAAGAAAAGGGCCTGACCCAGAAGGAGCTGGCTGATGCCCTTCATATTAGTGATAAAACCGTTTCCAAATGGGAATGCGGTGGCGGTTTACCGGATGTCTCCCTGCTGCCACAGTTATCTTTGCTGTTACAGGTGGATATTGAGAAAATTTTGTCTGGAGAGTTGTCTGCTAATGATTTTGACGGAGGAAATATGAAGAAAAGTAAATATTTTGTCTGCCCGGTTTGCGGTAACATTGTACTATCTACCGGCGCTGCACTTGTTTCTTGCTGCGGTCGGAAGCTGGAGGCCTGCTCTGCGGTTAAAGCCAGCGCTGCGGAACAGCTGAATGTTGAGACTGTAGAGGATGACTGGTATATTAGCTCAACGCACCCTATGACCAAGGCGCATTATATTTCCTTTATCGCTTTTGCTACGGGCGACCGGTTGCAGGTGATAAAGCAATATCCAGAATGGGATTTGCAGACGCGTATTCCCAAACGTGGGCATGGTCTGCTGCTGTGGTATTGTACGCAGCACGGCCTGTTTTATCAAACGATTTAAGCTCCAGCTGTAAAAATCTTTTGACCTCGCACATCGTGCGAGGTCTTTATTTTATTGGCAGTATGACTTGCATACCTGTATGGGTAGTGATAGACTAAAAGAGATGGCAGGGTATAGTGGGGTACGGATAAATGGTGGTAAAAGAAAAAAAACAGGGCGTTTTGTTCATCATCCTGGCCGCATTCTTTTTTGCGCTGATGAATTTATTTGTCCGCTTGGCCGGTGATTTGCCCACCATGGAAAAATGCTTCTTCCGCAATGCCGTTGCAATGGCCTTATCTGCGATTATGCTGCTGCGTAGTGAAGAAAAGTTTATAGTTAAGTCTGGCAATATGAAATATATCCTTATCCGATCGATCAGTGGCGGTTTGGGTATGATGTGCAACTTTTATGCTATCGACCGACTGAATATTGCCGATGCCTCCATGCTCAATAAACTATCGCCCTTTTTTGCGATAATTTTTTCAGTGTTTATTCTGCGGGAGATTGCCAATCATGTGGAATGGGGAGCTGTTGTATTGGCCTTTGTTGGCGCTTTGTTTATTGTTAAGCCATCCGGCAGTATGGAATCAATACCTGCGTTAGCTGGTGTGTTGGGTGGTCTGGGCGCTGGTTTAGCCTATGTTTTTGTACGCAAGTTGGGAATGCTGGGCGAGCGCTCTACAGTTATTGTTTTCTATTTTTCCCTTTTTACCTGCTGCCTGACTCTGCCCTTTCTTGTGCATAATTTTGCTGCCATGACAGGCCGTCAGCTATTATTTCTGCTACTGGCGGGCTGCGCTGCCTGCGGTGGGCAGTTTAGCATTACTGCTGCTTATACCAGAGCCCCGGCAAAGGAAATATCGGTATTTGATTATGCACAGGTTCTATTTGCAGCTCTGCTGGGCTTTTTCTTTCTGGAGCAAATTCCCGATATCTGGAGTCTGGTGGGGTATGTGATTATCATTGGTGTTGCCGTAGGAAAATGGCAGTATAATATTCGCCAGGATCATAAAGAGAAGCTTGTTTAGCATATGGATACATTGCCCTGCTGGGAATTGCGCAGAGGGTTGGGAATAAGAAAAACAGGCACAATGTATACAACAGTACGATAAATCTGATTTAAGAACATGGGGCAAGTGTAATAGCTTGTCCCTTCAAAATTTGCTTATTTTTTGTTTTTATGCTTGACCCTTTTGCTTTATTGTGCTATTTTAAACAATATATTTTTGCACAATTTTTATGCTTTATTTATATAATTCTTATAAGCAGTGGAAGGGAGCTATTTTTTCTGTATTTTAAATATGCCCAGCCCGCATTTGGCATACTTAAAATGCACAATGAGTTCATTTTGCAGAAAAGAGGCGTTGCTATGGAAAACCTGGTTGAAGAATTGATGGATCAGCTGACATGCCAAACCGTATTTACGATTGGCCGTCTGGAAATAGCGGAATCCGTGGTTGTCACCTGGATCATCATGGCGTTTATGCTTATTGCTGCCATTATTTTGACCCGTAATTTAAAAGTTACAAATATCAGTCGGCGGCAGGCAGTGGCAGAAGGAATCTATGTTTGGCTGCATAATTTTGTCGCGGATATGGTAGGAGAGAAGGGCAGGGACTATGTTCCGTACCTTGTTACCGTGCTGGTTTACATTGCCATTTCCAATGTGATTGGTCTGTTCGGCTTTAAACCACCGACAAAGGATTTAAACACAACCATTGCACTGTCTATTATGAGCATCGTCCTAATTGAAGCTGCAGGGATTCGCAAAAAGGGGGTACGGCGCTGGTGCAAAAGTTTTGCCGAGCCAGTGGCGATTCTCACCCCAATTAATATATTGGAGGTTTTCATTCGTCCCCTATCCCTATGCATGCGACTGTTTGGTAATATCCTTGGGGCCTTTGTTGTTATGGAATTGATTAAAGCCGTTGCGCCGGCGATTGTACCCGTTCCTTTTAGCCTATATTTTGATATTTTTGATGGTTTGATTCAGGCTTATGTATTTGTATTTTTAACCTCTTTATTTATTAAAGAGGCAGTTGAATAAAGGGAAAGCGAACAAAAATAACAATGAATTTTAGATAAGGAGAATGCATATGACTACTTCGACTTTGATTGCACTTGGTGCTGGCATTGCGGTTCTTACCGGTATTGGAGCTGGTATTGGTATTGGTATTGCTACGGGTAAAGCTACGGATGCGGTTGCCAGACAGCCGGAGGCTGAAGGTAAAATTTCCAAATTGTTATTGCTGGGCTGCGCTTTGGCAGAGGCTACTGCCATTTATGGTTTTGTTGTCGGCTTGCTGATTATTATTCTTTTAAGATAGGTAGGCGGCTTTGGCGTGCAAAGGAGAGAAACCTATGCTTAGATTTGATTTAAATTTCCTATATACTATCATCAATATCTTAATTCTTTATTTATTGATGCGTAAATTTTTCTTTAAGCCTATTGCACGGATAATCAACACCCGGCAGGAAATGATAGAGCAGCAGTTTGCTGAGGCTGAGGCAGCCAAAAAGGAAGCCATGGAAATGAAGGAAAGCTATACTGAAACCATGGATAGTTTGCGTAAGGAAAAGACTATGCTGCTGCGAGAGGCAAGGAAAGATGCTAGCTCCGAATATGACCGTATTCTTGGTGATGCGCGTAATAAGGCTGCTGGCATTCTTTCCGATGCAAGGTCTGCAGCAGAAACCGAGAAATCTAAGATTATTGACGGCGCCAAGGTAGAGATCGCGGAAATGATAGTTACTGCCACGGCAAGAATTTCTGCGGCCAACGCGGATCCAATGGTAGATATGGCGCTGTATGATGAATTCCTCAAGAAAGCCGGTGAAGACAGTGACAAAAAGGGGAATTGAGTATGTGGAGCAGTTTAGCAAAAGCCATGTTGATCCCAAGTTGGTGGGGCAGGCTTTGTCCCTTCTCTCCGCAAAACCTGAACTAGCCGGTCAACTACAGGATGGCAATCTGCCCCTGTCAGAGAAGTATCAGTTGATCGCGGACAATTTTGCACCTGAAATACAGGACTTTCTGCGCCTACTGTGTGAAAACGGTGACTTGCCGTATCTGGAAGAAATTGCGGAGACCCTTTGCGGGCAAGCAAATTCACTGGTCGAGCCGGACACCGCAATATTAACCTATGTAACGATGCCCACACAGGAGCAGTTGGCGGGAATTAAGAGGTTTTTAGCGCAAGAATGTGGTGCGGTAAATACAGTTTTGCAGTTGGAGCAAGATAGTTCTTTGGTCAGCGGTTTTATTTTGCGTGTTGGCACACAGGAATTTGACTGGTCATTGAAGGGCCGACTGGATCAGCTAAAACGCAAGTTGCAATCCAATGCAGAGATTTTCTCTGCTGGCAAAGACAGGTTTATCAGCATTCTCAAAAGTGAGATTGATGAGTTCGGCTTGGCCGCGCAGGGACGGAATATGGGTTTTGCCGTCTATTCGGATGATATCAGCGCCTTAAGATCCGTCTTTGATGAAGAAGATTTGGATCTGAATGTGCAGGAGCAGGAAACCGGACTTGTCACCTACATTGGCGATGGTATTGCGCACATAGAAGGTGTAGAACATGCAATGTATGGGGAAATTCTGCTGTTTGAGAATGGCGCTAAGGGTATGGTACAGGATATCCGTCGGGATGAGATTGGCTGTATTCTCTTTGGGCGTGAGGAGGGCATTAAAGAGGGAAGCTGTGTTATTCGTACCGGTAAAAGTGCTGCGATTCCGGTTGGGTATGACTTTCTGGGTCGTGTCGTTGACGCACTTGGTTCGCCCATTGATGACGGTCCTCCCATCAAGGAGCAGGGCTTCCGTCCGGTTGAATGCGCTGCTCCAGGTATTGTGGAGCGCAAATCCGTTAGCGTGCCTTTAGAGACGGGGATTTTGTCCATTGATTCCATGTTCCCTATTGGGCGTGGGCAAAGGGAGTTAATTATCGGTGACCGGCAGACTGGGAAAACCTCTATTGCCATAGATACCATTATTAACCAGCGGGATAAAAACGTTATTTGCATATATGTGGCTATTGGCCAGAAATCCTCTACCGTAGCCAAGTTAGTCAACATGTTGAAAAAGCATGATGCCATGTCCTACACCATTGTCGTGACCTCTACTGCAGCAGATCCAGCCTCCTTGCAGTATATCGCACCCTATGCTGGGACTGCGTTGGCTGAGTTTTTTATGTATGAGGGCCACGATGTGCTGATTGTCTATGACGATCTGTCCAAACATGCTGTGGCCTATCGGGCGCTTTCTCTGTTGTTGGAGCGTTCCCCGGGACGAGAGGCCTACCCAGGCGATGTATTTTATCTGCATTCCCGTTTGCTGGAGCGCTCTAGCCGCTTAAGCGAGGAATTGGGTGGTGGCTCCCTTACCGCATTGCCGATCGTTGAAACGCAGGCCGGCGATGTTTCGGCTTATATTCCCACTAATATTATTTCTATTACCGATGGACAAATCTATCTGGAAAGCGATTTGTTCTTTTCTGGTATGCGGCCGGCTGTTAATGTTGGTCTTTCTGTTTCTCGTGTTGGGGGTGCGGCCCAGACCCCGGCCATGAAAAGGGCTTCTGGTACAATTCGTATTGACTTGGCACAATATCGTGAGCTAGAGATCTTTACGCAGTTCAGCTCTGATCTGGACCCTACCACTAAGGAGCAACTCAATTATGGCAGGAGCCTGCTTTCTCTCCTCAAGCAGCCTCTTTATCATCCTTTGTCCATGGCTGAGCAGGTAATCCTTTTATGTGTAGCCACCAACCGCCTGTTGTTGGATATTCCGGATGAAAATGCCAAGCAGGTGCAGCTGGATATGCTCAAATACTTTAATCAAATCCATCCGGAAATAGCCCGACAACTGGAAAGCAGCGGTGAACTGGATGATATTACGCTGCAGAGTATTCTGGATATCGCCATAGAGTATAAAAGTGCGGCCCTTAGTGAAACCAAGTAAGGGGATGATTGTATGGCAAATACCACAGAGGTGAAGGGACGAATAAAGAGTATCCGCGACACCATGAAGATTACCAGCGCTATGTATATGATTTCTTCTATGAAGCTGCGTAAGGCCAAAAGCGCTGTAGCCCGTACGGCGCCTTATTTCTTTACCTTGCAGAAGATGATTGCACGCATGCTGTATTACGCTCCGGATGTACATGGAAAATATTTCTCTCCGGATAAGGAGGATACAAATACCGATAAAAGGTACAGCTACCTTGTAATAAGTGGAGATAAGGGCTTGGCAGGCGCCTATAACCTCAATGTGCTGAAATTGGCACAGCGCGAGCTGGCCCAGCACAGCAATGCCAACCTTATGGTAGTGGGGGAAGTGGGCCGTCAATTTTTTGTATCAAGAAATATTCCTATTGACTATCATTTCCAGTATACGGCGGAAAGCCCTACCTTACCTCGCGCCCGCAGCATTGCTGCCAATATTATGGAGCTCTTTGATCGGCGAGAGATAGATGAAGTGTATGTTATTTTTACCAAAATGAAAAACAGCATGTCCTCTGAGGCGGAGCTGCTCAAATTACTGCCGCTGGATAAATCCGATTATATCTATGATGGGCAGCATGAGGATAAAGTAGATTATTTGAATTATGATCCTTCCCCCCAGGTGGTACTGGATCATGTTATTAATGACGCGCTGGTCGGTCTGATTTATGGTACTTTGGTGGAATCCTATTGCAGTGAGCAGAATAGCCGCATGATTGCCATGCAGGCAGCGAATGACAGTGCAAAGGAAATGCTGCGGACCTTGTCTCTGGAATATAACAGAATCCGCCAGTCCCAGATTACCCAGGAACTGACCGAAATTGTTAGCGGATATAAGGCCCAGCAGCGGAAAAGGCAGCAACGGCTGCAGCAGAGAAAAAGAGCCGAAGAAAAAATCGCTTGCCCAAGCGATAAGGGAAAGGAGTCCTGAACATTGAACAAAGGAAAGATCGTTCAGGTTATGGGGCCAGTGGTGGACGTTTTATTTGAAACTGGCAGCCTTCCTGCTATAAAAGAAGCATTGGAAACAAACAACCATGGGCGGCGCTGTGTAATGGAAGTAGCGCAGCACATTGGAGATAGAACCACCCGCTGCATCATTCTTACCTCCAGCGACGGTCTGTGTCGCGATATGGAGGTGATATCCACAGGCACGGGTATTTCTGTTCCCGTAGGAGAAAAAACACTGGGCCGGTTGTTTAATGTTTTTGGCGATACCATTGACGGTGGTCCAGGTTTAGATACCGAGGAACACTGGACCATTCATCGCAATCCACCTGCTTTTAAAGAGCAGAGTCCAGTTATTGAAATGCTGGAAACGGGTATTAAGGTAATTGATTTGCTTGCTCCTTATGCAAAAGGCGGAAAAATTGGCTTGTTTGGTGGCGCTGGTGTTGGTAAAACGGTATTGATTCAGGAGTTAATCCGCAATGTCGCTACAGAGCATGGCGGCTATTCTATCTTTACCGGCGTGGGAGAACGCTCCCGCGAGGGCAATGATTTATGGATGGAAATGAAGCAATCCGGTGTACTGAGCAAGACCGCATTGGTCTTTGGCCAGATGAACGAGCCGCCTGGCGCGCGTATGCGCGTAGCTGAGACTGGACTGACCATGGCGGAATATTTTCGTGATGTGCAGAATCAAAATGTCCTGCTGTTCATTGACAATATCTTCCGCTTTACCCAGGCGGGCTCTGAAGTTTCCGCTTTGCTGGGTCGCATGCCCTCCGCTGTGGGCTATCAGCCAACATTGGCCACGGAAATGGGAGAGTTGCAGGAGCGCATTGCTTCTACAGATAAGGGCTCCGTTACCTCTGTGCAGGCTGTGTACGTTCCCGCGGATGATTTAACCGACCCTGCGCCGGCCACTACCTTTGCGCATCTGGATGCCACCACAGTTTTATCCAGAAAAATTGTTGAGCAGGGCATTTATCCTGCGGTTGACCCACTGGAGTCCTCTTCCCGTATCTTGGAAGCGGAAATTGTGGGCCAGACACATTATGAAACGGCGATGCTGGTGCAGCAGATGCTGCAAAAATATAAGGAGATGCAGGATATTATTGCTATTCTTGGGATGGAAGAGCTTTCGGATGCTGATAAGCTTACGGTTTACCGGGCCAGAAAAATACAACGTTTTTTATCGCAGCCCTTTCATGTGGCAGAGAATTTTACTGGCGTTAGCGGTAAATACGTGCCAGTACAAGAAACCATTCGTGGCTTTCAGGCTATTATCAGTGGGGAAATGGATGCGTATCCGGAGGCGGCTTTCTTTAACGTTGGCGGTATTGACGAAGTGCTGGCCAAGGCTAAAACCATGTAAAACCAGGCCTGCATTATAGAAAGAAGGATGCTTATGGCTGTTTTTCCGCTTAAAGTGATTACCTGTAATCGGCTTTTTTTTGAAGGCAAGTGCAAAAGTTTGGTTATTCCTGCAATAGATGGCGAATATGGTATTCTCGCCGGGCATGAGCCTGTGGTTGTAGCTGTTCAGCCTGGCTCCGTTCGTATCGAAAAGGAGGATGGCCAGAGAATTCATGCTGTAGTTGGTATGGGTTTTGTTAGTATTACTTGTGATGAGGTGCTCTTATTGGTTGATACCGCAGAGCTGCCTGAAGAGATTGACGAGCGTTTGGCTGCCCAGGTTGTGGAGCGGGCCCAGGAAATTTTATTGCAGAAACAGAGTCATATGGAGCACCAATTGGCTATGGCTGCTATGGCTAGAGCCCTGTCCCGTTTGCAGGGAAAAGGTAAATTTAGATAAATTTCTACTATACCCCGCATGCTGCGGCCGTTTCTGTCACAGCATGTGGGGTTTTGTTTCCGCTTGATTTTGTTTTTTCTTGGCTGCTCTGTGCTCGTAGAGAAGGAAAAAGATTCGTATAATTTGTTGACTTTAATACGTTAATGTGATATTGTATTAGAGTAAAGAAATATTTTCTGCAAAAGCCTGCTTGTCAACCTGCTTTTAATGCGGTAAAATTAAGAAGAATGAGGATTGCATATGAGTAACAAAAAAAATGTTATAAATAGCGAAGCCATGGCACAGCGCCTGTGTGCCTTATATCAGCAGCAGGGCTATTCGCAATATAAGATGAGCAAGTTCGAATCCTATGATTTCTATGTACGCAATAAGGATTTTTTGGTAAGCGACCGCATTATCACCTTTACGGATACGGATGGACGTTTAATGGCTTTAAAGCCGGATATTACTTTGTCTATAGCAAAAGGCTATCCTGATTCCGGAGATATGCAGAAGCTATACTATAATGAGCGGGTGTATCGTGTTGCTTCTACAGCTAATGGATTTCAGGAGATTATGCAGACCGGGTTGGAATGCCTGGGTAACATCGATAGCCTTAGCATCTGCGAGGTGATTGCATTGGCTGCGGATAGTCTGGCTGCGATCAGCGATGATTATCTTCTGGAAGTATCGCACATGGGAATTATCATGGGTTTGCTGGATGAGCTGCAGCTTGATTATAGCCAGAAAGAGGAGTTGCTTGCGCTTATTTGCCAGAAGAACAGGGGTGCGGTGGCTGAGTTATGTGCCGGTTATGCGCTACCGCAAGCTCTGTCTGATGCTATGCTGCGCCTAATTGCTCTGTATGGGGATATAGACAGCGTATATGCGGAGCTCGAGCAGATGGCCATTAACGATAAAATGCAGGCTGCTGTTCGTGATTTGCATGCGATT
>CALXSV010000155.1 GCA_944391235.1 uncultured Clostridia bacterium
TCTCCGTCAGTTCTTTCTACTCCGCTTCATACTTGGCGGACATCTTCAAAACCTGCTCATGGCTGATTGTGCCGTTAATGTCGTCCTCATCAGACCGCTGTTTTTGTAGTGGATGACAAATAAAAGGACAAAAACAAAAAGAGCTATCTGACTTCTCTATCAGAAATCAGATAGCTCTTTATTCTTGAAAAATCTTAAAATGTTGTCATTATTCCCACTCTATGGTGGCCGGAGGTTTTCCGGTGATATCGTAAACAACGCGGCTTACGCCACGCACCTCATTGACAATACGCGAGGATACTCTTCCTAGCAGGGAGTGGGATAGGGGAGCATATTCACAGGTCATGAAATCTGTGGTTTTTACTGCTCGCAGGGCGATTACATAGCCATAATTGCGGAAGTCGCCGACCACACCTACGGAGCAGGTATTGGTAAGAACGGCAAAAAACTGGTCTGCTTTGCAACGGGAACGAGCCATTTCCTCACGGAAAATGGCGTCCGCCTCACGCAAAATATCCAGTTTTTCTTTGTTGATTTCTCCTACTACACGTACGGCCAGGCCAGGTCCGGGAAATGGCTGGCGATCCACAAAGGCCTTTGGTAAGCCCAACTGCCGTCCCAATATGCGCACCTCGTCCTTGAACAGACCGCGCAGGGGTTCCACCAGACCGGTAAAGCACATGTTCTCCGGTAATCCACCCACATTATGGTGACTCTTGATGTTGGCTGAGTTGTTGGCGCCGGATTCGATGACATCCGGGTAAATGGTGCCCTGTGCCAGCAGCTGTATGTCTCCCAGCTTGTGCGCTTCCTGCTCAAAAATACGCACGAATTCCTCGCCAATAATCTTCCGTTTCTGCTCCGGGTCGCTTATGCCGGAGAGTCTGGAGAGAAACTGCGCTTCTGCGTTCACCCGTATGAGATGCAAATCGCGCTTGGCAAAGGCGGCTTCTACTTCATCGCCCTCATTTTTGCGCATCAGCCCGTGGTCAACAAAGATGCAGTGCAGTTGTCCGGGAATGGCCTTCGCCAGCAAGGCCGCGCACACAGAGGAATCCACGCCCCCGGATAGACCGAGTAGCACCTGCTGTTTACCAACCTGCCGGCGGATATCTGCAAGCAGGCGGGCCTCATAATTGCGCATATCATAGTCGCCCTTGGCACCGCAGATGTGGTAAAGAAAATTGTAAATGATTTCCTTACCATGCGGTGTATTTTCCACTTCCGGATGAAACTGCACGCCGTACAGTCGATGTTCATCATCCGCAATGGCTGCGTTTGGGCAGGTCTGTGTGTGGGCGATAGAGCGAAAACCAGCGGGAAGCCGGCTGATCTGGTCGGTGTGGCTCATCAGGCCGATTTGCTCTTCTTCCAGCCCCTGAAACAGAATGGATTGCCTATCGATTTTCATGGGTGTACGACCATATTCACTGTTTTGGCAAGGAGAAACCTCGCCGCCTTTGGCCCAGGCCAGCAACTGCGTGCCATAGCAGATGCCCAGTACAGGAATCCCAAGTTCAAACAGCTGAGGCGTACAGTGCGGTGCATTTTCCGCATAAACGCTGTCTGGTCCCCCGGTGAGAATAATGCCAATTGGATGAAGTGCACGGATTTTGTCCAGCGGCATATTGCCGGGCTCAATGGTGGAGTACACCTTGCATTCGCGTACGCGGCGGGCAATCAACTCCTTATATTGGCCACCAAAATCCAGTACAATTACATGTTGGTTTGACATGGGTATTGCTCCTTTTGCACCTTGGCTTTTAGAAGAGCTGAATATATTTATCACGCTCTGCACCTACGGAAACATATTGAATGGGGCAGCCAACGGTTTTCTCAATATAGCGAATATAATTCACAGCTGCTGTTGGCAAATCTGCCATGCTTTTGCAGTTGGAAATATCACATTGAAAGCCCTCAAGGTATTCGTATATCGGCTTCGCCTGCGCTAGCGCGTCTCCGGTAGGGAAGTCTGTAATTTTTTGTCCATCCACCTCGTAAGCCACGCAAACCGGGATTTTATCCAGATAGGACAGCACGTCCAGCTTGGTCAGGGCAATAGCAGTGCAGCCCTGCATTTTTGCGCCATAGCGGGAGGCCACTGCATCAAAGCCGCCCACGCGTCTCGGCCGTCCGGTGGCAGCGCCATATTCGCCGCCTGCCTCGCGCAGGCGTTCGCCCTCTTCGCCAAACATCTCGCAGGTAAAAGGGCCCTCGCCTACGCAGCTGGAATAGGCCTTCATAATGCCGATGCTGTTATCCAGCTGGTACTGGGGAATGCCCGCGCCGATTGGTGCGTAAGCGGCAATGGTGGAGGAGGCGGAGGTATAGGGATAAATACCAAAGTCAATGTCGCGCAGCGCGCCCAACTGTGCTTCGAACATGATGTTTTTGCCTTCTTGGATGGCTTTGGTAAGATAGGTGCTGGTGTTGCAGATGTGCGGTAGAAAAGCAGAGCCGTATTCTTTTAGCCAGGCCAGCATATCCTCAGTTTGGATTGCTTCATGCCCATAGCCCTGATGAACAGTGAGATTCTTCCACTCTACAATATCAGCCAGGCGTTGCGCCGTGCTCTGTGGGTGCAGCAGGTCACCCATACGCAGGGTTTTTTTCATGTACTTATCTGCGTATACCGGTGAAATACCGCGGCGGGTTGAGCCAAATTTTTTATCGCCCAGTCGATCCTCCTCCAATTCATCTAGCAGCTTATGGTAGGGCATGCAAATGGTAGCACGATCGCTGATTTTTAGCTTTTCCGGTGTGATGTCAATGCCAGCGTCGCGCAGCTTTTTTACTTCCTGAAACAGGTGCTGCAAATCAATAACCATGCCCGGCCCCATAACGTTTACCGTATCATCACGCAGAATGCCGGAGGGCAGCAGGTTAAGAATAAACTTTCCCTTGTCATTGACAACTGTGTGGCCGGCATTGTTTCCGCCCTGATAGCGCACCACCACATCGTACTGCTGGGACAGCAAATCCACCATGCGTCCCTTGCCTTCGTCGCCCCAGTTGGTTCCTACAATCGCAGTTAACATTGTTTCGCCCTCCTTACTCATACTTTAACAGTGGCCTCATAGCCCAGTAAATCCTTGTTTTCCTCCAGCACAGGCGCTACCACGTCATGCAGAAAACGCTCAGTTTGCTGTGTAGCCATGCCGGTAAAGCTGTGCGGGTCTGTTAGCTGTTGCATCTCTTCCTCGGTGAGGGAAAAGCTGGCATCCTGCATAATCCTATCTAGTAAATCATTGTCCTTCCCGTACAATTTAACCTGCTGCGCCGCTTCCACAGAATGTCGGCGGATGGCCTCATGCAGGGATTGTCTATCGCCATTTTTATGCTTTACGCAATACATGAGTATATTTTCTGTGGCCATAAAGGGCAGCTCTGCATACAAATGCCTTTCTATGACCGCTGGATAAACCTTCAGCCCGCGGATGATATTCAGGTAGAGATTGAGTATGGCGTTGGTTGCCAAAAAGGCCTCTGGCAGACTGATACGGCGATTGGCCGAGTCATCCAGCGTCCGCTCAAACCACTGTGTGGAGGCGGTAATGGCTGTGTTCTGCAAATCGCAGATAACATAGCGGGCCAGAGAGGCAATGCGCTCGCTGCGCATGGGGTTGCGCTTATAAGCCATGGCAGAGGAGCCAATCTGCTTTTCCTCGAAAGGCTCATCTACCTCCTTGAGATGAGAAAGCAGACGGATATCATTGGAGAATTTGGCTGCGCTCTGGGCTATTCCGCACAGCACTTGCAGAATATAAAAATCCACCTTGCGAGAATAGGTCTGCCCGCTCACCGGGTAGGTGGCGGAAAAGCCCATTTTCGCAGCTATTTTCTGCTCCAGCAGTTCTGCCTTTTCCGTATCGCCGTCAAACAGCTCCAAAAAGCTGGCGCAGGTACCCGTTGTACCTTTGCAGCCCAGCAACTTTAATTCATTCAGTTGAAAATCCAGCTGTTTTAGGTCAAGCAGTAAATCGTGCAGCCACAGGGTCGCGCGTTTGCCAACGGTAGTCGGTTGCGCAGCCTGAAAATGAGTGTAGGCCAGGGTTGGCAGTGCTTTGTGCTCGTCAGCAAATGCAGACAGCTGCCAGATGGTGTTGATTAGCTGCTTTTTGATTTGCCATAAAGCCTCGCGCATAATGATAAGATCCGTGTTATCGCCCACATAGCAGGAGGTGGCGCCTAAATGAATGATGGGACGGGCGTCCGGGCAGGCTTCGCCATAGGTTAGCACATGTGCCATCACATCGTGACGTACCTCATGCTCCTTTTGCTGAGCCAGCTCATAATCAATATTGTGGATGTTGGCTTTCATCTGCGCAATCTGTGCATCGGTAATGGCAATGCCCAATTCCTGCTCACTTTCGGCCAGGGCAATCCACAGTTTACGCCAGGTGGTGAATTTTTTATCATCAGAAAACAGACGTTTCATTTGCTCATCCGCATAGCGGGTGCATAGCGGATTCTGATAATACTCGTGCATTCTTGCGGCCCCTTTCTTGCTTATTGTTTTCCATCTGTGATTTACGTATTAACGGCTTTCTGCTTTTTGCAAGGCCGCTTGAATCAGGCCTTTAAACAGAGGATGCGCTTTGTTGGGACGGCTCTTGAACTCCGGATGAAACTGCACGCCAATAAAGAAGGGGTGTGCGGGGATTTCAATGGCCTCTACAATATGTCCGTCCGGAGAGGTGCCGCTGAGCGCAATGCCATGCTCCTGCAATAGCGCGCGGTAGTCGTTGTTGAATTCATAGCGGTGACGGTGACGCTCATAAATCAAATCCTTCTCATAGCAGGCGTATAGTCTGCTGCCTGCTGCAATTGCACAGGGATAGGCGCCTAGCCGCAGCGTGCCGCCTTTGTCTATGGCATCACTTTGCTCTGGTAAAAAGTCAATGATTTTATGCGGGCAGGTGGGAGAAAACTCGCCGGAATCCGCATTGAGCAGGCCACAGACGTGGCGGGCAAATTCAATAACCGCTGTTTGCATGCCTAGACAAATCCCCAGATAGGGAACGTTGTTTTCCCTGGCGTAGCGGGCTGTGGCGGTTTTACCCTCAATGCCGCGGTTACCAAAGCCGCCCGGCACCAGTATGCCATCGCAGGCAGAGAGCAGTTCTGGCGCGTTGGTTTCATACACGCTCTCGCTGTCTATCCAGCGGATATTGATTTTTGCACCATATTCATAGCCGGCATGACGCAGGGCTTCTGCTACGGAAAGATAAGCGTCGTGCAGCTGTACGTATTTACCGATTAGGCCAATCGTAACGCAGCGGGACAGGGTTTTGATGCGGGTGAGCATTTCATTCCATTCGCGCAGGTCAGGTGCTGGGGCTTCTATGCCCAAGCGGCGGCAGACAATGCCGGAAAAGTTATGGCTTTCCAGCATGAGCGGCGCTTCATATAGAATGGGCAGGGTCCGATTTTCAATCACGCAATCCTGCCGTACATTGCAAAAGAGGGCAATCTTCTGAAAGATGGATTTTTCCAGCGGCTCATCGCAGCGCAGCACAATGATATCCGGATTGATGCCCATGCCGCGCAGCTCCTTGACCGAGTGTTGCGTGGGTTTGGATTTGTGCTCCTCGCTGGCATGCAGATAGGGTACCAGTGTAACGTGGATAAATAGCACATTTTCCGGCCCTACCTCCAACCCTACCTGGCGGATGGCTTCAAGAAAGGGCTGGCTTTCGATATCGCCAGTCGTGCCGCCGATTTCCGTAATCACTACATCAGCCTGCGTTTTTTTGCCCACCTTATAAATGAATTCCTTAATTTCATTGGTAATGTGGGGAATTACCTGAACGGTTTGTCCCAGGTATTCGCCGCGGCGCTCCTTATTTAGCACATTCCAGTATACCTTGCCGGTGGTAAGGTTGGAAAATTTGTTTAGATTTTCGTCAATAAATCTTTCGTAGTGCCCCAGATCCAAATCGGTCTCCGCCCCATCCTCGGTCACATAGACCTCGCCATGCTGATAGGGGCTCATGGTGCCAGGGTCAACGTTGATGTATGGATCCAGCTTCTGCGCCGCCACTTTGAGTCCTCTGGCTTTGAGCAGGCGGCCCAAAGACGCCGCGGTAATGCCTTTTCCCAAGCCAGATACTACGCCGCCGGTTACGAAGATATATTTTGTCATAGTGCCCAACTCCTTTGTCTTTCTTCGGCGTGCAGAAATAAAGAAAACGTCCGCCGATGCCTTAAGAGGGCACCTAGGCCCTTAAGGTATCTGCGAACGCTTAGGCTCAACAAAATACTTTATAAATATAACCCCCGATGCAGAGATTTGTCAAGAGTTTTTTGAAAAATTTTTTATTACTGCACACTGCTAAAGGAATTTTTCCCAGCGCACGCTTGTTTCATGTCTCTGCACATGCTATAATTAGGATAACTCTTTCATATGTCGCTTACAGGTGATGGTGCGCAGCCGTCTTAAAAGGGAAGCAGGTGTAAATCCTGCACAGGGTCGCTACTGTAATTGCCGCTATAATGCAGGCACTGATTATGCCACTGAGAAATTGGGAAGGCGAGTGCATGCGGGCATAAGTCAGGAGACCTGCCTGTAGCTGCATGGCAAGTTTCGGCGCACCCCGAAGGCTATCCCAACAGCTAACCCCTGTAGGCAGGCGGTTTGTGGCTGTTGTTTGACCTGTCATGCTTTGTGACAGGTTTTTTTGTACTTGTTCTCCTGTTTCTGTCTGCAAAGCAGAAAGTCAATACAAAAAATATGTTAAGGAAGGAAATGTACTCATGATCAACAAGAAGAATAAGCTGCATAAGATTTTGTTGCTGGGGTTGGCATTGCTGCTTGCTCTGTGTTTCTGCGTAGCCTGCGGCAATGATGATCCTGCTGCTTCGGGAACGGATTCAGCTAACACACTGCCTACAGTGGATCGGGCTGGCAATACAATTACTCTACCAGAGGAAATTGATTCCATTGCTTCTTTGGCTCCTTCGATTACACAGCTGCTGCTGGATTTGGGCTTCGGCGACGCGCTGGTCGCTGTGGATCCTTATTCTGCTAGTTATTGGCCAGAGGCCGGGCTGGCCGATTTGCCGCAGTTTGAAATGATGACGCCGGATGCCGAGCAGTTGGCTGCCTTACAGCCGGATGTCATCTTTGTTTCTGGAATGAGCTATGTTGAGGGCGACGACCCCTTTGCCGCCTTGGTTGAGCTGGGCTGCTGCCTGGTTGTGATTCCCTCTGCCGACAGCATTGAAGGGATTCGTGAAGATATCCGCTTTGTGGCTGATTGCCTTGGTGTGAGCGAAGAGGGGGATGCCTTGGTAACGGAGATGGACGAGGTGATTGCAGCGGTTTCTGCTGTGGGTAGCACAATTACCGAGAAGAAAAGCGTTTCCTTTGAAATAAGCGCGCTGCCTTGGCTGTGTGTGTGTGGCAATGGTACTTATTTGCATGAGATGCTGGAAATTATCGGCGCTACCAACTGCTTTGCCTCGGAAAGCGGCTGGGTTTCTCTGAGCGAGGAGGCGGCCGTGGCTGCCAATCCGGATGTGATTTTAACCAGCGTGAATTATCTGGACGATGCGGTGGCGGAAGTATTGTCGCGAGATGGTTGGGCTGATGTAACGGCTGTCCGCGAGCAGGCGGTGTATTATATTGACCCCATTGCCAGCAACCTGCCGAATCACCATATTACGGAGGCTTTGCTAGAAATGGCACTTGCTGTTTATCCGGATGCGTATGCAGCCTTTGCAGAATAATGAAAACGCGTCATAAAGTGCTGCTCAGTTGTATGGTCTGTCTGCTGTGTTTAATACTGGGCACGGTTGTGGGTAGTGTGCAAATCAGCGTGACCGATGTCTTTTCCATCGTGGCGCATAAGCTGTTTGGCCGCACCCTGCCTCCGCATATCAGCAGCGTAACCGTAAGTATTCTGTGGCGCATCCGTTTGCCGCGCTTGCTCATGTCCTTTATGACAGGCGCGGCTCTAGCGGTCAGCGGCACGGTTATGCAGTCTGTGCTGCGCAATCCCTTGGCTTCTTCCTATACGCTGGGGGTTTCCTCCGGCGCCTCGCTGGCGGCAGCCATCGTTCTGCTAAGCGGCTTTCATTTGCCTCTATTGGGTGGTTTTACCCTGCCTTTCTGTGGCTTTCTGGGCGGACTCGCCACGGTTTTCTTTGCCATTGGCCTGTCCCTGCGTTTTGATGCCAATCTGGAAAACCATACTATTATTCTTACCGGTATGGTTTTATCCTTGTTTGTTAATGCCATGCTCACCATTGCTACCTCTATGTCCGGTGAGCATTTAAAGCAGCTGGTATTCTGGCAGATGGGCAGCTTTAACGGCCAAAGTTGGGAGAATTGCGGCATGTTGTTGCCCGTGCTGCTGTTGGGCTGTTTACTGCTCAGCGGGTTGGGCCGGGAGCTGGATTTACTGACCTTTGGCGATGAGCAGGCCTTGTCTGCGGGGGTAGATTTAAAAAGGGTAAAGTTTTTGCTGATTGCTCTGGCTGCGTTGCTGGCGGGAGCCTCGGTATGTTTTGTGGGCATTATCGGCTTTATTGATTTGATTGCGCCGCATGTTGTACGGCGCATATTTGGCAGTCGCCATGCTGTGGTGGTTCCGATGAGCGCTCTGTTTGGCGGTGTATTTATGTGTCTGGCTGATTTGCTGGCTCGTACGGTAATGATACCGGAGGAGCTACCGGTAGGCGCGGTAACAGCGCTGGTTGGCGCCCCCTTTTTTACCTGGGTGTTTTTCCGTCGGAGAAAGGAGCGTATATAGGATGCTGCAGCTTTCTCATGTCTATGCGGGGTACGGCAATAAGGATGTGCTGTTTGATATCAATTATCATTTTCAGGCGGGTTGTAACTACTGTCTGGTTGGCCCCAACGGCAGCGGTAAAACCACGCTTTTGCGTGCTATTTCCGCCATGATTGCGCACCGTGGCTCTATTTTGATTGGAGACCGGCCAGTGCAACGTTTTCGCCGCCGTGAGCTGGCCGCGCAGCTGGCCTTGATGAGCCAGGCCAACAGTACCTATTTCCCCTATACGGTTTATGAAACAGTTATGCTTGGCCGCTATCAACATCTGCGGCGTGGTTTTGCCAGCGCTCCTTCTGCGCAGGATAAGGCTGTGGTTGAGCGTTGTCTGGCTTCTACCGGCTTGCTGGAGCTGCGCAATCAGCAGCTGGATTGTTTGTCCGGCGGCCAGCGGCAGCGAGTGTTTTTAGCACATACGCTGGCGCAGGAGCCAAAAATTATCCTGCTTGACGAGCCTACCAACCATCTGGATATTCGCAATCAGCTGGAGCTGATAAAATATCTGCGCCACTGGACGGCGGATGGTCAGCATATGGTGATTGGCGTATTCCATGATTTAAATTTGGCGCTTCAGCTTAGTACGCATATGCTGTTTTTACAGCAGGGCCGGCTGGTGCGCAGTGGCCCCTTTTTTGAAGTAGCGGATAGAGAATTTTTGCATAAGCTATATGGAATGGATATTTGCGCCTATATGGAGGATTCTCTTACTCAATGGAGAAAATTAGGAGAAGGACAAGTTTTTTGTCAGGAAATGGAAGGCGTATATTGCATGGAATAGGGTAAGGCTTTACAATATGTAATATAGGATATCCATCTCAATCTAATTTGATAGGGGGTTTTATCATGGATGCTGTGAAGGAAACAGTCCATAGCTTTCAGCGCAATATGCTATGGATTGCCGCTACGCTGATTGTCGTGGGTTTGTTGTTTGTTATTTTTCCCAAATCTTCCGGCACGATTATATGCTACATCCTGGGCGTGATTCTGTGCTTATGGGGGATTGTACGCGCGGTAACCTATTTCCGTCTGGATAGTTCTGTGGCATTTGGCTCCTTTGGGCTGGTGCAGGGTGCAGCTCTTATTCTGCTGGGAATCGTTTGCTTTGCGCGTCCTGCGCTGGTTGCCTCTTTTCTGACTGCTGCCTTTGGTTTAATTCTGGTCATTGATGGCGTATTGAAGATGCAGTATGCGATTGACTTGCTGCGCATGAAAGCGCCCTATTGGTGGATTGTGTTAACTAGCTCGCTTATCATGGTGGCGTTAGGCATAATTGCCTTGTTGAATCCCTTTGGCACATCCTTAGCGTTGATGATTTTCGTCGGCATCTCGCTGATTGTTGATGGCTTGGCTGATTTGGCTACGGTAATCTATTTAAACCAGTTCTCTAAAAATGCCAGAGATATGTTCCGGCCTATGCGTTAAGCTGTCTTGGGCTGTTGTGAATGAATTGCCCCTGCTGGATTACGCGGCGCGCGAATACGCAGGATAAAAAACACCTTATCCGTACAGAGTATGCGGATAAGGTGTTTTTGGTTTTTTGACGGCCTTTTGGTACAGCTGATGCGCCCAGTTTGACAGCTGCGTATTTTTTGGCTTTAAGTCTGGCCGGTCCGCTGTTGCTTGCCGTGACAAACGGAGAATCGTGTGTTTATACGCTGGCTGTTTTGGTAATTTTGGCGGCCTTTGCAGTTTTTTGCTTATGCGCCTTTAACATGCGCATATAGCGCGTGGTATAGAGCACCATGGACATAATCATGCTAGCGCTGCCTATGAGCACGAGAATCCTCACCACCGGTTGCGGTATATCCGGTACAAGGAGCAGTGTCAGCATGATCAGGAAATATAAGGCCGAATTTAGCTTGCCATGCCATGCCGCGCCGTTCACTGTATCTGTTTTATGGATGACTAAGCAGCCGGTAATAGCCAGATAGATTTCCTTGGCCGCCATTAGACAGAGCATAAACAGAATTTCATGGTAACGCGAAGCCAAGCACACCGCAGTAGTCAGCTGTGTCAGCTTGTCCGCAACCGGGTCAAGGATTTTTCCCAGATTGGTTACCATATCAAAACGCCGAGCAATAAAGCCATCCGCAACATCGCTGGCGCTGGAAATGATAAGCAAAAGTGCGGCTAGCCGATACTGCTCTTTGGCACAGTAGGCCCAGATAAACGCTGGGATAAGCAAAAGTCGGAAATAACTGAACAGATTGGGTATGGAAAACCACTCACCACGAAATCTTTTCAACATAATATTTGTACCTCGAATGACTATTTTCACTGAACTTAGCTGTATGCAAAACTGCTGCTTTTTATTAGTAGGGAAGGAAGTCTGGCTTTCGCTTTCTTCAGAAGTTTTACAGATATGTTGCTTGCTGTCGTAGCTGCTTGTCCTGAGGGAGATACCTTTAATTATATGTTTTTTGTCGGCTTAGGTCAATATCTATTCTTTATTTGCCTGTTGTGTCGCAGTTTCTGGTTTTTTGCTGCTTTCTGCTATGGTTGATTGACAGCAGGCAAATATCAGGTATAATTTTAGAAAAACGGAGAAAGGAGCCTGCTGCATGCATTTTCTCATTACCTTTTTAGAAGGTGTCATCAGCTTTATTTCTCCCTGCATATTGCCTCTGCTGCCCGTATATATCCTTTATTTTGCCGGAAATAGCAGCGCAGCTGGCGACCCCGCGCAGCGTCAGGCACGCACCTTGTGCAACGCCATAGCCTTTGTCGTGGGCTTTAGCCTTGTGTTTATGTTGCTGGGCGTTTTTGCTGGCTCGCTGGGGCTGCTGTTGAATCGCTATCACAGGCTGGTCAATCTTTTTACCGGCGGTATTGTGGTATTGTTTGGGTTGCAATACACTGGCTTGCTGCGTATCCACCTGTTGGAGCAAAGTCATCGTCCCGTTACCCGCCTTATACCCAATGAATTCGGCTCTGCGCTGCTCTTTGGCATGGTATTTGCCATTGGCTGGTCGCCCTGTACCGGCGCGTTCCTCGGTGCAGCTATGATGCTGGCTGCAACACAGGATAGCTGGTTGTACGGTATGTTGCTGCTGCTGGCCTACTCCCTGGGCCTGGGCCTGCCCTTTGTGCTGTGCGCGGTGTTAATTGCCCGGGTGCAGGGACTGTTGAACTGGATTAAAGCCCACTATCGTACGGTGAATCTGGTGTGCGGTCTGTTTTTGATTGGACTTGGGATTCTAATGATGTGCGGCCTGTTTTCCCGGCTGGCTGCTGCGCTGGCCTGAGGAGAGAGGAGATAATGATGAACAATACCCTGAAAACGATTCTGTTAGCTGCGCTGCTGTGTTTGGTTCTGCTGGCCGCGTTGCGACTGTATCCTGTTTTACAGGCGCGTTTTGATGCGTCAGCGCCCACGACAGAGCAGCAAGAAGCAGCAGACTTCACCGTCTATGACAGCCAAGGCAATGCGGTTTCCCTGTCTGATTTCCAGGGTGAGAAACCGCTGGTTCTGAATTTCTGGGCCTCTTGGTGCGGCTCGTGCAAAATAGCTCTGCCCAACTTTCAGTCCGCTTATGAAACATACGGTGACCAGGTGCAGTTTTTGATGATAAATCTCTGTGCCTATGGCAATGACGATCCTGAAGAAGCCCTGGCCCTGATTGAGGAGGCCGGCTATACCTTCCCTGTGTATTTTGATACGGATGGCTCCGCAATGGAGAGCTATGCGGTGCGCTCGCTCCCACTGTCCTGCTTTATTAGCCGCAGCGGCATTATGGTTTATCAGCAGCTGGGCCCGATACCTATAAAAAAGCTGCCCCTTTATATAGAGCAGCTTTTGGAGGAGGAATAATACTTGTTTAAAGCATTGCTTGTTTAAATTTTGGAGGGTGGATTTCCCACTATACCGGCTGCATACTATATCATAAAAGGAGATTCTCTTCGCAGGCAGCAAAGCTGCATCTTTGCTGCCTGCGTATATTTTAGGAAAACAGCAGGTATAGCGGAAATCCGAACTACAATAGTAAAGGAACGTTTATGACTTGCTTAATGTTCGCTATGACAAGCCCCAGAGCAGGGACAGTTGCAGCAACTGCCGCAGCCCGACCCTTTGTGTTTCTTTTTATCGTAAATCATTTTGCCAATTGCCGCTGCCACTGCGCCAAATACCACAGTTGCGGCAATAATCGTAGACATATTTGCCTGGATTGTATGAAAAATTGAATCCAACATAGCTTTGCTCCTTATTTCTTCTTGCTATAGGGATTTTTACGCAGGAGCAGCCACAGCAGGATGAGTAACAGCACAATAGCTACGGCAGTGGCTGCGGTAAAGCCGTGTCCACTGAACAGCAGACCCAGTTGATAGACAATCAGCGCAATGGTGTAAGCAAATACGCACAGGTACAGAATCGCGAAAGCTGTCCATTTGCCGTTATTCATCTCCCGCTTCATCGCGCCCATAGCAGCAAAGCAAGGAGCGCAGAAGAGGTTAAACAGCAGGAAGGAGAAAGCGGACAGCGTGGTGAAATGCATGGCAATGGGAGCCAATTCGGCAAAAGAGCCTGCTTCCACCAGCTCTAATGCATCGCCGGCTACACCGTAAAGTACGCCGAATACGCCGACGACCTCTTCCTTGGCTACCAGACCCATTATCGTAGCTACGGTAGACTGCCAGTTGCCAAAGCCCAGCGGTGTAAATATGGGGGCGATAAAATTGCCTACTGTTGCCAGCATGCTATGATTGATATCGTCCACCATATGCAAGCCACCGCTGAAAGAGAATTTAGAGGTGAACCAGATGAGAATGCTGGCAGCAAGAATTACCGTACCAGCACGTTTTATAAAACTCCAGCCTCTTTCCCAAGTGCTGCGTAGTACATTGCCCACACTGGGAACATGGTAGGCCGGAAGCTCCATAACAAAGGGGGCCGGGTCTCCGGCAAAGGGTTTGGTTTTTTTCAGTATGATACCGCTGACAATAACAGCTGCAACGCCAGCGAAGTAAGCCACCGGCGCAACCCACCAGGCGCCGCCAAACAGCGCACCCGAAATCAGGGCGACAATTGGCATCTTCGCGCCGCAGGGGATAAAGGACGTGGTCATAATGGTCATGCGACGATCGCGCTCATTTTCAATGGTACGGCTGGCCATAATACCAGGTACAGAGCAGCCCGAGCCAATCAGCATGGGGATGAAGCTTTTACCGGACAGACCCAGTTTACGGAAAATTCTGTCCATAATAAAGGCAACACGCGCCATGTAGCCGATATCCTCCAGGATAGACAGCAGGAGGAACAGAACCAGCATTTGTGGAACAAAGCCCAGTACAGCACCAACACCGCCCACAATACCCTCGACAATTAAACTGTTGAGCCAAGTCTGCACACCAATGCTTTCCAGCCATAAAGCCAAAGGCTCGCTAATCCACGTGCCAAAGAGGGTGTCATTGGTAAAACTCGTAAGAATGTCGCCTATCGTAGTAACGGATATGTAGTATACCAGAACCATCACTACCGCAAAGATAGGCAGCGCCAGGATGCGGTTGGTGACAATACGGTCAATACGGTCGGATACGCTTCCGCCTTGCAGCCGTTTCTTTTTTACGCAAAGGGAGATTATTTTTGTAATATAGGCATAGCGTTGGTTGGTAATGATACTTTCTGCATCATCGTCCATTTCCTTTTCACAGGCGGCTATGTGCTCTTCCAGATGCGCCAGCAGCTGTTCATCCAGCGCCAGTTCTTCACGGACTTTTTCATCCCGTTCAAATAGCTTGATGGCATACCAGCGCAGATAACGCGTGGGCACCTTGTTTTCAATAGATTCCTCTATATGCGCAATGGCATGCTCCACACTGCCGTTGAATACGGCGGGTAGCTCTACGCTGCGCCCGCTCTGCTGGGCAATTTCAATGGCCTTTTCCGCTACCTCCGTGGAGCCGATTCCTTTAAGCGCGGAAGTAGCGATTACCTCGCAGCCCAACTCGCGGCTCAGCTTGGCCAGATCTATTTCATCACCGTTTTTACGCACCAAATCAATCATATTGACGGCAACCACTACAGGAATCCCCAACTCTATGAGCTGTGTGGTCAAGTATAGGTTGCGCTCAATATTGGTGCCGTCTACAATATTGATGATCGCATCCGGTTTTTCATTTACCAGATAGCTGCGGGCGATTACTTCGTCCAGAGTATAGGCAGACAGAGAATATATGCCAGGTAAATCCTGTATGATAACGTCTTTGTGTCCTTTCAGTCGGCCTTCCTTTTTTTCCACTGTTACACCCGGCCAGTTGCCCACATACTGTGCTGAGCCGGTAAGGTCATTGAACATGGTAGTTTTACCACAGTTTGGATTGCCGGCCAGGGCGATTTTGATATCCATACCTAATCCTCCTATGTTACGGGTTAGCAAGAGCTAACTAATGATGTAAAAAAATTATTCTACTTCAATGTTTCCCGCATCTGCTTTGCGAATGGAAAGCTCATAATTGCGCACGGTAATTTCCAAGGGGTCACCTAAGGGCGCTATCTTGCGTACCAGAATTTCCGTACCTTTGGTTACGCCCATATCCATAATACGACGTTTGACAGCACCCTCACCGTGCAGACGCACAACCTTTGCCGTTTCGCCAACTTTAACATCCCGCAGCGTTTTCATTACGCATCCTCCTTATACAATAATACGGTTGGTGATTGTTTTATCCAATGCTACCCGACTATCTTTGACGGATAGAATCATATTGCCATTGTTTTTGGAGATTACGGTGATGCTGGCGCCCACTACAAAGCCCATCTCTGCCAAATGCCGGCGTAGCTCATCTTTTCCGGTTATTTTGCGGATAATATTTGTTTCTCCAATTGCGGCCATACTAAGCGGCATATCTATCCCTCTTGTTCTTTTGGTTAGTTTTTGCTAACATGAAGGGTCGAAAAAATGGTTAGCTATTGCTAACTTGGTTTAGTTTAACATGTGCCCGCTTATTTGTCAAGAGCTGTTTTAATAAAATCTATGTTAAATAGGTTTGGATTATACCTGCATAAAGCAGAGGTATTTTTTGACGAATAAAAGAAAATTTTTTATAAATAAATGTCTGCCTGTCCATGCATAATAGGGGTGAGGTGATAAAGAATGATTTTAACAGCAAAAGAAGCTTCTCTGTTGAAAGATTTGAAGTCGCAGGAAGAACTGTGCGTGGAAAAATATGCTAAATACGCCGCAGAGGCCTGTGACCCACAACTGAAAAACTTGTTTATGCAGATTGGTCAGACTGAGATGCATCATCTGCAGAGCATCAATCAGCTTTCCTCTGGGGTTGTTCCACAGATGAATAGCAGCAATGGTCAGCAGCAACAACAGCAGCAGCAACAGCAGCAACCGTCTACTCCTTCCTCTAGTTGTAATGCTGAGCAGCAGCAGCGCGACGCTTATCTGTGCAAGGATGCACTCTCCATGGAAAAACATGTTTCCGCAGAATATAATACCTGCATTTTTGAATTTACTCAGCCGGAAGTACGCAATATACTGAATCACATTCAGACAGAAGAGCAGCAGCATGGCGAAAAGCTGTATAATTATATGTCCCAGCACGGCATATACAGCTAAACTCTGTTGTATTAAAACAAGATGGGCACATGTACATTTTTGTAGATGTGCCCATCTTTGTATAGCTGCTATATAAATTTGTTTATAACAAAACCTCTTGCCCTATAAAAAACATTTAAAAGTCGGCAAAGAAAAAAGGAATTTGCCTCCTCCCGTCCAATTCTTTGTTTTAATACCATGTGGTTTGTTATATGTTTCTCATAGCATAGACGTAAGGAGGTGTTCACGACAGCAAAAAAGCAAGTGTTCGGTTCGATGGTCCCTTTTCTGTGTCGGAATAAGCCGGTACAGCGCATGTTTCTTGCATGTTTCTTAAAACAGATTTTATAGGAGGTATTTGCCATGGACAACGCCGTTACAAAATTGCTTGGAACCCAGTATCCTGTTATTCAGGCTGCTATGTCCTATGTCACCGAGGCGCAACTTGCTGCAGCTGTCTGTAATGCTGGTGGTTTGGGTGTGATTGGCACCAACCCCGGCGTGCGCATTCCTGAGCGCGATGCTTATAAAACCGGAGAAATTATGCGCAGAGAAATTCATAAGCTCAGAGAGCTGACTGATAAACCCTTTGGTATCAATTATGTTACCCCAGTAAATGAGAGTGATCCCAGTCGGATTTATGCGGATGCGGTAAAAAAGGTTTTTCTGGAGGAAAAAGTACCCTTTATTGTCATGGTCAGTACCATGAACGATTTCATTGAAAACGAAATTAAAGCTTTAACCGCTGCTGGTGCCAATGTGCTGTACCGTGAGATCAGCTGCACCGTGGAGACCTGTGTGCGCGCTGCGCAGGCTGGAGCAAAAGCCATAATTGTCACTGGCTTAGAAGGCGGAGGCCATGTTAGCGATTACAATATGACGCTGCTTAACATACTGCCGCAGGTGACGGATGTGCTTACCGATATTCCAATTATCGCTTCCGGCGGCATTATCAATACCAAAACAGCCCGTGCGGCAGCGGCCATGGGTGCAGCGGGTGCTTACTGCGGGACTTGCTTCCTGCTGGCGGATGAATGTTGCGCACACCCAGACTTTAAGCAGTTGCTGTTAGACTCCCGCGGTGAGGATGCTATCATCTGGCGTGCTTCTACTGCGCGTATGGTCACGAATCAGAATTATGTAGGGCGCATTTGTAATGCGCTGGACCGCGGCGGTGCGACTCGTAAAGAGATTCGGCCACACTATGCGGGCAAATTTGGCAAAGCTATGCTGCTGGGGGATTTGGAGCAGGGCTGCGTTACCTTCTCGCCTTCCATTGGCGCAATCAATAAAATCCGGCCAGCCAAAGAAATCGTCGAAGATATTGCCCATGGTTTTGCATAAAGCATGTTTACAGGGGAGCGTTTCGCTCCCCTTTTTTATTGCTGCAAATTGTGTTTTGGTGTCGGTTCTAAGGATTTGCATGTAATGTAATAGGATGGCTAGGAATGGGAAAGCTAGGACAAAACGTTTTTGAGGAAAGAAGGTGATGCTATGCCAATGCGCAATGTAGTACCCAATAGATTGCATAAAGAATCTTCTCCGTATTTGCTTCAGCATGCGGATAATCCGGTAGATTGGTACCCTTGGGGACAAGAGGCCTTTGCTAAGGCCCGGGCTGAAGATAGGCCGGTATTTCTTTCTATTGGGTACTCTTGAATGGCATAGATTTGTTTGTCATTGGTGCCATGTTATGGCCAAAGAAAGTTTTATGGATGAGCAGGTCGCACAGTTGCTCAATCAGTACTTTGTCTCTATTAAAGTAGATCGGGAGGAGCGCCCGGATATCGATGGCGTTTATATGCGCGTTTGTCAGGCTATGACTGGTAGCGGCGGCTGGCCTACCAGTATTTTTATGACCTGGGATGGCAAGCCCTTTTATGCGGGCACGTACTTTCCACAACCGCAATTTCTACGTCTTTTACAGGTGATTGTGGATAAATGGCAGAATGACAGAGCTGCCTTATTGCACAGCAGCGAGCGTATCACCCAGGCTATCCAACAGGATGAGAGAGAAGCACCGGAAGCGTATGCACAGCTGCTGGCGCGGGCTCTGTCCCTGTTCCGTCAGCGTTTTGATCCGCAATGGGGTGGTTTTGGTCAGGCGCCCAAATTCCCCTCTGCGCATAATCTGATGTTTTTGCTCTATACCGAGCCGAAGCTGGCGGAGAAAACCCTGCAACAAATGTATCGCGGCGGCATTTTTGACCACATCGGTGGCGGTTTCTGCCGCTATTCTACGGACCGCCAGTGGCTGGTTCCGCATTTTGAAAAGATGCTCTATGATAACGCCATGCTGGCCATGGCTTATCTGCTGGCCTTTGAGTGCACGGGTGAACCGCTCTATAAACAGGTTTGTCAGCGTATATTTTCCTATTTGCAGCAGGAAATGCAGGATGAAAGCGGCTTGTTCTTTTCTGCCCAGGATGCGGATACCGAGGGCGAGGAGGGGAAATATTACCTTTTTACCCAGGAGGAAATTCTCCAGTTGCTGGGAGATGAGGAAGGCCAGCGGTTTTGTGAAATCTATGATATTCGCGCTCAGGGTAACTTTGCTGGAGCCAATATTCCGAATCTTCTGCGCAATAAAGGCACAGAATATGGTATGGAGGAGGCGCTTTCGCGCGTTTATCAGTATCGAAGAAAGAGAATGCCGCTGGCTGTGGATCGGAAAATGCTCACCTCGTGGAATGCCATGCTGGCTGCGGCCTATGCCATGGCTGCACGCATTATTCCTCAGTCTGGCTATTTGCAACGTGCGGAAACCATTCTTTCTTGTATTGCGCAGCAACTGGTTGAGGACGATACGCTGTTTGCTGGTTTGATTGCTGGAAAACGTATGGGTAGGGGCTTTCTCGACGACTATGCCTACTATGCTTTTGCCTTATTACAGATGTATCATACGACCCTGGACGGCGCCTACGTGCAGCGCTGCCGTAGGGTAGCGGAGGCCGCGGTCGATTCTTTTATGGATGAGGAACAGGGGGGCTTTTTCTTTTCCGGCAGGGATAATGAGCAGCTGATTATGCGGCCCAAGGAAAATGAGGATGGTGCTTTGCCTTCCGGCAATTCGGTGATGTTCTATGTTCTGCGCCGCCTGGCCTTTTTGCTTGACGATTCACGATGGACGGAACTGGCCACGCAACAGAGGCGTTATATGCAGAGTGTAGCTGCGGCTTATCCAGCAGGCTTTGCCTTTTACCTGTATGCCGATTTGCCGTTGCGAGAGATTGTCTGCGCAACAAAAAGCCCGGAGGAGCTCTCCGGGCTGCGCTTGAAAAGCAACTGGCTGTTCCGGCTGGGAGATAGTAAGACCTATCCGCTGCTTAACGGCCGTACAACGTATTATGTTTGCCAGGGCAATACCTGTTTGCCGCCGAGCAATCAGCTGCCTTAGCTGACCATATCCCTACGGTTGCCTGTCCTACTATCTGGCCATTTTATAGGTGTGCGCATTGGCCAGCATGAGCTTCAGCCGGTTTTCCTGATTGACACGTGTCGCCCCTGCGTCATAATCAATGGCCACAATATTGACGTTGGGATTGCGCTCCTTAATCGGTTTCATCATGCCCTTACCGCAGATGTGATTGGGCAGGCAACCAAAGGGCTGGGTACAGACAATATTATGGACGCCGCTTTCCGCCAGCTCCAGCATTTCCGCAGTTAGTAGCCAGCCTTCACCCATCTTTACGCCCGGGCTGATGTAGCCCTCAATGAGCTCAACCGTTTGCTCAAAGGGGGTAGGTGGTGTGAAGCTGCCTTGTTTTTCCATAATGCGAATCATATCCTGCTTTTTGCGGCACAAAAAGCGGTAGGCCAGTTGAATTACCGGTTGCTGCAGGGTTCTCACCCCGTATAGCTTATGATCCATAATGTTATCATACAAACTGTATAGGCAAAAGTCCAGCAGACCGGGCACCACCACTTCTGCGCCCTCGTCAATCAGAAACTGCTCCAAATCGTTATTGCCCAGCGGGGAATATTTGACAAAAATTTCTCCCACTACGCCGACTTTAACCGTATCTTTTTCCTGCTTGGGAATAGCAGCAAAATCGCGCAATATGGCCGCGTAGTTGGCACGTATGCGCTTATATCTGATTCTTTTG
>CALXSV010000156.1 GCA_944391235.1 uncultured Clostridia bacterium
AGAAGCGTGGGATAAGTAGTAAATATGGCAGAGAATGGGTAAAAACAGACAGAATATGCTGGAAACTTTTTGCCATATGCGCTATAATCACAATCAGAGGTAATACTTTGCAGCGAATTAAGGCAAAGAAATAGGGGAGGATTTTACAAATGGTAAGAGTCGCAATCAATGGTTTTGGCCGTATTGGTCGTTGCTTTACGCGCATGGCAGCAGTTGATCCGGATATTGAGATTGTCGCGATTAACAGCGGATCTAAGCCCAATGTTTTTGCGCATTTGCTTAAGTATGACTCCACGTTTGGTGTTTGGGACCATGAGGTTACGTACGACGACAATCATATTTTTATTGATGGAAAAGCTATCTCCTGCTCCTCTTTCCGGGAGCTGGCCGATTTGCCTTGGAAAGAGCTTGGCGTAGATGTGGTTTTGGAAGCCACCGGTAAGAATAATGACGGGGAAAAGGCCAAAACGCATCTACAGGTAGGCGCTAAAAAGGTTGTTTTGGCTGCGCCTGGTAAAAATGAGGATATCACTGTCTGCTATGGCGTCAACCATGCGGATTATGATCCGGCAAAGCATCATATTATCTCCAATGCATCCTGCACAACCAATGCCATGGCCGGCACCTTAATGGTATTGGACAAGGAGTTTGGTATTGAACGCGGCCTGATGTGCACCGTTCACTCCTATACAAATGATCAGGTGATTTTGGATAAAAGTCATAAGGATTTGCGGCGTGCGCGCTCTGCCGCCTGCTCGATTATTCCCACCACCACAGGTGCTGCTAAGGCGGTTTCTCTGGTACTGCCCCAGCTTAAAGGTAAGTTGAATGGGTATGCCCTGCGCGTTCCAACACCGGATGTCTCTATTGTTGACCTTTCGGTGGAGCTGGGGAAGAAAGTAACTGTAGAAGAAATCAACACCACCTTGCAAAAGGCTTCTGAATCTTATCTCAAGGGCGTTCTCGGCTATAATGAAGAGCCGCTTGTTTCTGTTGACTATATTGGCATGGAATGTGCGGGTACGATTGATGCGCTCTCTACAATGGTTGTAGGCGATAATCTTGCTAAAATCGTTATCTGGTATGATAATGAATGGGGATATACCTGCCGTGTAAAGGATGTAATCAAATACATCGGCGAAAGACTTTAATCATACAGCCAAGGTTAACAGGAGGATAAAATGACTTACCTGAAAAAGAAAACAATCCGCGACATTAATGTGAACAACAAAAGGGTTATTGTCCGTGTTGACTTTAATGTCCCCTGTAAGAATGGCATAATCAGCGACGATACTCGTATCGTCGCTGCTTTGCCGACTATCCAGTATTTGCTGGATAAGGGTGCTTCCATTATTCTGATGAGTCATATGGGCAGGCCTAAGGGTAAACGGAATATGGAGTATTCGCTGGCTCCGGTAGCCAAGAGACTGGCAGATGTTTTAGGCCGGCCTGTACGTTTTGCAGAGGATTGTGTAGGCGAAGAGACGGCGAAAATGGCGGCGGCCATGAAGCCAGGCGATATTATGCTGCTAGAGAATCTGCGCTTTCATCCGGAGGAAGAGAAAAACGATCCGGAATTTGCCAAGGCGCTGGCTGATTTGGCAGATATTTATGTGGACGACGCTTTTGGTTCTGCGCACCGCGCGCATGCTTCAACCGTTGGGATCGCCTCTTTCCTGCCTGCTGTGTGCGGGTTGTTGATTGAAAAGGAGATTGTCAGCCTGGGCAAGGCTGTTTCTAACCCAGCGCGTCCCTTTGTGGTGATTATGGGCGGCGCTAAGGTATCGGATAAGATCAGCGTTATTGAAAACCTGCTGACCAAGGTGGACAGCTTGCTGATTGGCGGCGGAATGGCAAATACTTTTTTCGCTGCCCAGGGCTATAATATGCAGGCCTCTAAGGTAGAAGAGGATAAGCTGGATTTGACCAGATCCTTCCTTTCCAGTGAGCTTGCCGAGCGCATCCAGCTGCCTTTAGATGTGATTGCCGCCTCGTCCTTTGACGCCAACGCAGAACATATTGCCTGCGAAGTAGGTGAAATTCCAGAGGGCTGGATGGCGCTGGATATCGGACCCAAAACAGTCGATTTGTTCAAGTATTTAATTCGAAACGCTGCCACTGTCGTGTGGAACGGTCCCTTGGGGGTATTTGAGATGGATGCCTTTGCCGAGGGCACTATGGCCATTGCCCGTGCAGTTGCCGATAGCCCAGCCTTTTCCGTTATTGGTGGGGGAGACAGCGTTTCTGCAGTGAATAAGGCAGGTGTATCCTACCGTATTGATCATGTTAGTACGGGCGGCGGCGCTTCTTTGGAATTTCTGGAAGGTAAAATTTTACCAGGCATAGATGTTTTAGAGGATAAATATTCTTATGAGGGGCGGCGGCCCCTATATGCTGCGAACTGGAAGATGAATATGGATTCTGCCAAAGCAGCTTACTTTGTGGATGATTTGCGGCAAAAGGCAGCCAATACTGCTGCTGAACTGGTGATTTTGCCTCCGTCTGTTTATCTGTCGCAGGTGGCGAAAGCCGCTACGGACAGTGGTATTCGCTGTGGTATTCAAAATATTTACTGGGAAAACAGTGGTCCCTTTACCGGGGAGGTTTCTTCCTCCATGGCCAAGGATTGCGGTGCGGACTATGTTCTGTGTGGTCATTCTGAGCGGCGACACATCTTTGGCGAAACTGCGGATATGGTAGCGCTTAAAGCTGCTTCTGCACAGCAGGCCGGCCTGATTCCCATGGTTTGTGTAGGTGAAACCATTGAACAACGTCAGGCTGGTAAAACCATGGAGGTGCTGAAACAGGATATTCAGGCCTCGCTGGCTGGCGTTACACCGGACGCGCAGGTGGTGATTGCTTATGAGCCGGTGTGGGCGATTGGAACCGGCCTGGCCGCCACAGCTGCGGATGCGGAAGCCGCCATTGCCTGCATCCGCCAAGAAGTAGAGGCAATGTGGGGAGAGTTGGCTGAAGAGATTCGGATTCTCTATGGAGGGTCTGTCAATGCCTCCAATATCGCTGAATTTATGACTTGCCCCAATATTGACGGAGTAATGGTGGGCGGTGCATCTTTGCAGTGCGACAGCTTTGTAAAAATTATTGAAAATGGAGAAAAGTAAGGAATGACAGCAAAACCATTGATGCTGATGATTTTGGATGGTTGGGGCATGGAGGAAGGCGGGGCCACCGATGCACTGGCTACCTCCGCACTCCCCAATTTCCGCCGTCTATGGAAGTCTTATCCGCATACTTGCCTGAATGCTTCCGGGCTGGATGTGGGACTGCCCAATGGACAGATGGGCAATAGCGAAGTCGGGCATATGAACATAGGTGCGGGGCGAATTATTTATCAGGATTATACGCTCATTTCTAAGGCAATTGCGGATGGGGACTTCTTTCGCAATCCCGCTTTGTTAAATGCCTTTGCTGCAGTGAAAAGTACAGGCCGAGCTGTCCACCTTATGGGCCTGCTTTCCGACGGCGGCGTCCATAGTCATATAGAGCATTTGTTTGCGCTCATTCAAATGGCCAAACAACAGGGCGTTTCTCAGGTTTATGTGCATTGTTTTATGGATGGACGCGATACGCCTACAGACGAGGGACAGAGCTATATCCAGAAACTGGAGGCATTCTGCGCCAAGGAAGGCTTGGGTAAAATTGCCAGCGTTTGCGGACGTTTTTACGCTATGGACAGAGATAAACGTTGGGAACGGGTACAGCAGGCTTATGATATGCTGTTGGGCCGGGCCAAGTATATGGAAAGCAGTGCTTCCCAGGCTGTAGCGCAGGCTTATGCGCGCGGTCGCTCTGACGAGTTTATTGAGCCAACAGTAATTGTGAATGCGCAGGCTTGTCCGTTGGCCCGTATACAGGACGGCGATAGCATCATCTTCTATAATTTCCGTGCTGACCGTGCCCGTGAAATAAGCCATGCGTTTACGGATACACATTTTGAGGGCTTTGCCAGAGGCCCAAAACTCCAGTTGGCTGCTTATTGTACGATGACCTCTTATGATGAAACCCTGCAGGGCGTACTGATCGCCTTTCCACCGCACCGCATTAAGAATACCCTCTCCGAGGTGCTTGCTGCACATAAGCTGCGACAGTTGCGCATTGCTGAAACAGAAAAGTACGCGCATGTCACCTTCTTTTTTAACGGCGGGGTGGAGGAGATTACGGAGGGCGAGGATCGCTGTTTAATCCCTTCTCCAAAAGTAGAAACCTATGATTTAAAACCTTCGATGAGTGCTCAGGAGGTTACAGATGAGGTGATTCAACGTATACACAGCGGGAGTTACGATGTGATTATTCTCAATTATGCCAATCCGGACATGGTGGGGCACACCGGATCTTTGGCCGCTGCTCAGGAAGCGGTGCGCTTTGTCGATCTCTGCATTGGCCGGGTAGAGCAGGCCATTAAACAGGTTGGCGGTGCTATCTTGATTACCGCGGACCATGGCAATTGTGAGCGAATGGTAGAGGATGGGCAGCCTATGACCGCGCATACTACCAATCTCGTACCCTTTATTCTGGTGGATGAAGCACATAAGGACTGTATTTTGCGCACAGGCCGCTTGGAGGATATTGCCCCCACCATGTTGCAGTTGCTGGGCATAGCAAAACCTGCAGAGATGACAGGTAGCAGTCTTATCCAGGGGGCCTAAAAGATTTATTTGATTTTATTATATATATGTAGAAGAAAGAGAGGTTACAATAATGCCTGTTATTACAGATATTTATGCGCGCGAGATATTAGATTCGCGTGGCAATCCCACTGTTGAGGTTGAGGTGCTGCTGGAAAGCGGGGCCTTTGGTCGTGCGGCCGTACCTTCCGGCGCCTCTACCGGTGCGCACGAGGCTGTTGAACTGCGCGATGGTGATAAAACGCGTTATCTGGGCAAGGGCGTGCAAACTGCCGTTGCCAATGTAGAAACCATTATTGCACCAGCTTTAATTGGCGAGTGTGCGTTGGATCAGGCCCACATCGATAGTCTGTTGCTGCAGTTGGATGGCACAGAGAATAAGGGCAATCTGGGCGCAAATGCCATTCTTGGGGTATCCCTGGCTGTGGCCAAGGCTGCGGCAGAGTATGTTGGCCTGCCGTTGTATCGTTATATCGGCGGCGTAAATGCCAAGCAGTTGCCGGTTCCCATGATGAATATTCTCAATGGCGGAAAGCATGCGGACAACAATGTAGATATTCAAGAGTTTATGGTTATGCCTGTCGGTGCTTCTTGTTGGGCTGATGCTTTACGTATGTGTGCCGAGATTTTCCATAATCTGAGAGCGGTATTAAAGGACCGCGGTTATGCGACTTCTGTTGGCGATGAGGGCGGCTTTGCCCCGAATCTTAAATCCAACGAAGAGGCGCTGGAATGCATTATCCTGGCTATTGAGCAGGCTGGTTATAAGCCTGGTGATGATGTGCGTATTGCCATTGATGTCGCGGCTACAGAGCTTTTTGTAGATGGAAAATATCATCTTGCTGGCGAGGGACGCACTCTTTCTTCCGATGAAATGATTGATTTTTATGAGCAGCTGTGTGCCAAATATCCGATTATTTCTATTGAGGACGGCCTGGCTGAGGATGACTGGGACGGCTGGGTACGAATGACTGAGCGGATTGGTCATCAGGTACAGATTGTGGGCGATGACCTCTATGTCACCAATACGGAGCGGCTTAAAAAGGGGATTGCATTGCAAGCTTCGAATGCAATTTTGATTAAGCTGAATCAAATCGGTACCCTGACTGAGACGCTGGATGCCATTGAAATGGCCAAACGGGCAGGATTTACCGCTGTAGTCTCGCACCGCAGTGGTGAAACAGAGGATACCACGATTGCCGATGTAGTCGTTGGCGTAAATGCCGGACAGATTAAAACCGGTGCGCCGTCTCGTACAGATCGTGTGGCAAAGTATAATCAACTGTTGCGCATTGAGGATGAGCTGGATTCCGCTGCACAGTATATGGGGCTGGATGTTTTTTATAACATTAAAAAAGCATAAGCATTCTATCTCAGCTATTAAAAAAATATTATAGTTGAGGGTAATATTGCTATATTTTTTAAAAATTTTGGTTGTATTGTTCGACTTTATATGCTAAAATGATCAAGTGTGTTTGGTTGTTTTGTGCTTTGATTTGGAGGTGAAATCGTTGACGGTATTTCTAACCATCATTCTGGTGCTTCTTGCCATAGGCGTTATAGTTTGCGTCTTGATGCAATCTGGCACCAGCGCTGGACTTTCCGGCAGTATTGCTGGTGGTGCAGAGACTTTTTTCGGGGGAAAAAAGAAAGGGCTTGACGAGTTGCTGAATAAGGGAACCCGCTACTTGGCCATTGCCTTTGTTGTCATCGCACTGATTCTTTTAATCCTCGAATAAGTGTTATTTACTTTTTTACTTTGTTATCAAATGTTTGCAGTAAGTAAACTTAAATTTTCAATGGAGGTTTGGAAAAATGATGTATCTCGCTCCTGTGGCTGGCATCTTGGCTCTGCTTTTTGCCTTTGTGCTGGTCCGCCGCGTCACTGCCATGGAAGTTGGCAATGAAAAAATGCAGGAAATCTGCAAAAACATCCATGACGGTGCTATGGCGTTCCTGAAACGTCAGTACAAAACCCTGATCATCTTTGTCGTTCTCGTTGCTATTATTATCTTTGCTATAGGCATGATGACTGAGGGTGAAGGTAGCATGGATCCGATGACTGCTGTTGCTTTCGTCATCGGCGCTTTCTGCTCCATCTTAGCTGGTAACATTGGTATGCGTATTGCTACCAAGGCCAACGCCCGTACTGCAAATGCTGCTTGGAAGAGCGGTCTGAACAAAGCTCTCAACTGCGCTTTCTCCGGTGGCGCTGTTATGGGTATGAGCGTTGTCGGTCTCGGCCTGCTGGGCCTGGGCGTTACCTGCATCCTGTTTGATGCGAATGCGGATATCATTGCTGGTTTTGGTTTCGGTGCTTCTTCTGTTGCTCTGTTCGGCCGTGTTGGCGGCGGTATCTATACCAAGGCTGCTGACGTCGGTGCTGACCTGGTTGGTAAGGTTGAAGCCGGTATTCCGGAAGATGACCCGCGTAACCCTGCTACCATCGCGGATACCGTCGGCGATAACGTTGGCGACGTTGCTGGTATGGGCTCCGACCTTTATGAATCCTATGTTGGATCCATTATTTCTGCTATTACCTTGGGTGCTTCTTTTGGCATCACCAATGGTATTCTTGCACCTTTGATGGTTGCTGCTATTGGTATTGTTGCTTCTATCATTGGCTGCTTCTTTGTTAACGTTAAAGAAGGCGGTAACCCGCAGGCTGGTCTGAACAAAGGTCAGTGGGGTTCCACGATTTTGGCTATCATTGGTACCTTTGTTGTTTGCCAATTCTTGCTGAAAGATGGCTTCACCATTGGTGATTCCACTTATACCGGCTTTGGCGTATTCCTGGCCAGCGTTGCTGGTTTGCTGGTTGGCTCTCTGATTGGTGTTGTTACTGAGTATTACACCTCTGGTGATTATAAACCGGTTCAGAAGATTGCCGCTTCCTGCGAAACTGGTACGGCTACCAACATCATTTCCGGTGTTGCTACCGGTATGCTGTCCACTGGTATTCCGATTGTCTTGGTTTGCATTGGCATCCTTGTCGCTTACTATTTTGCTGGCCTGTACGGCATTGCGATGGCTGCTGTCGGCATGCTTTCCACCACTGGTATGGTTGTTGCTGTTGACGCTTACGGCCCGATTTCCGACAATGCTGGCGGTATTGCTGAAATGGCTGAACTGCCGCATGAAGTACGTAAAATCACCGATGGCTTGGATGCTGTTGGTAACACCACTGCTGCGATTGGTAAAGGCTTTGCCATTGCTTCCGCTGGTCTGACTGCTTTGGCACTGTTCACCTCTTATGCTGAAGCTGTTGAGCTCAGCCTGGTTAACATGCTTGACCCGATGGTTATCGTTGGTCTGTTCATTGGCGGTATGTTGCCTTTCTTGTTCTGCGCTCTGACTATGAACTCTGTTGGTAAAGCTGCACAGCAGATGGTCATGGAAGTTCGTCGTCAGTTTAAGGAAATCCCCGGTATCATGGAAGGTACTGGTAAACCGGATTATGCTCGTTGCGTAGACATCAGCTGCTCTGCTGCTCTGCACGAAATGATTCTGCCGGCTGTTATGGCGGTTGTTGTTCCGCTGGCTGTTGGTTTGATTCTTGGTCCGGAATGTCTTGCTGGCGTTCTGTGCGGTACTTTGGTTACTGGCTTCCTGCTGGCTATCTTCCTCTCCAACTCTGGTGGTGCTTGGGATAATGCCAAGAAGTATATCGAAGAAGGCCATCATGGCGGCAAAGGTTCTCCCTGCCATGCGGCAGCTGTTAACGGCGACACCGTTGGCGATCCTTTCAAAGATACTTCCGGTCCGTCCCTGAACATCCTGATCAAACTGATGACCATCATCGCTTTGGTCTTTGCTCCGCTTTTCTAATTCCTAAAAACATAGGAGCCAGACAAATGAATTTGTCTGGCTCTTTCTTTTTGCTTGTGATATAATAAAAAAGATTTGAAGTATTTTATAATGCATGTTGATTGAGGATAGAATGAACGAGATCTATTTTGATAACTCTTCCACCACGCGTGTTTCAGAGCATGCCGCACAGGCTGCTTTGAAGGCCATGCTTGATGAATATGGGAATCCTAGTTCTGTGCATCATAAAGGGGTAGAGGCCTTTCATGCGCTTCATGCGGATCGGGCTGCTTTGGCTGACATTCTACATTGTCAGCCAGAGGAGATCTTTTTTACCTCCTGTGGTACAGAATCCAATAACACAGCTCTTTTGGGTGCAGCGCAGGCCCTCCCTGCAAAGGTAAAGGGAAAAATCCTTGTTTCTGCAGTAGAGCATCCTTCTGTTCTTGAACCTGCTAAATTTTTGCAAAGCAGGGGGTGGGATTTGAAAACAATCCCTGTAGATACGCAGGGGCTTATTAAACTGGATGCTTTTGAAGAAATGCTGGAGGCAGATACTGCCATTGTTGCTGTTATGCAGGTCAACAATGAAACTGGCGCCATTCAGCCTTTAAAGGAAATTGGCGCCTTGATTCGGCAAAAAGCGCCGCAGGCTTTTTTTCACATTGATGGCATCCAGGCCTTTGCCCGTTTGCCAGTTGAGCTTGCCTTATGGAAGGCGGATTCCTATTCTGCCAGCGGGCATAAGATCCATGCTCCAAAAGGCGTAGCCTTGCTGTGGCTAAATAGGTCTCGCTATATTCCGGCTTATCTACGCGGTGGGGGACAGGAAAACAAAATGCGTTCTGGTACGGAAAATATGCCAGGTATACGCGCTTTTGCTGCCGCCGCAAAGGAAGCGGCTGCCAAAATGAGAGACTATGCAGAGGGTATGTATGAAATAAAGCAA
>CALXSV010000157.1 GCA_944391235.1 uncultured Clostridia bacterium
CCTTCGGAATCCAGCCCCTACTGTGCGTCTCACAATAGAAGAAAAAGCTGCCGTCCGGCTCTGTCGAAACAGAGCCGAGACGGCAGGCGATACGATGGGCAATTCGCCGGAACAGGAGGCATCCCCCGAACAGGCGGAAGCGCAAACGAATACCCCCAGGGAAACAGACATGCAGTCCGCTTCTTTCCAATACGAGCAGCAGCGCCGGGAGCTGCTCCATGTCTATGAATATACCGCGGAAACTCCGCAGCAGTTGTCCACTCTCTTCCACCTGTGTGTTGAGAAAATGGTAGATCAACCGTCCTTTATCAATTTGGACTACGCGGATATTGCAGCCGTTCTCCCCCGTGAGCCGGATGAGTATGCGGTGTTTCTGGAGTGCCGCGGCAATTCCACGGAGATCGCTACCTATATTAGGCAGTCCACCCATTTCAAGAATGCGGCCGCTGTACTGATTTATATTTCCGGACCGGAATCCTTTGGCATAGAAGCGATTTCAGAACTCACCGCCCCCATACAAGACAATTGTCCGGATGAAGCCAATATTATTTTTGGCATCCGTTATGACGACTCCCTTGCAGACAACGAATTCCGTTTATATTTGACCATCACCCTCCGCGGGGAGCAAGAGCAGACAGAAAGCAGGGATTCTTCCAGTCAACACACGGATTCACAACGCTTCCATAGTTTTGTGTCCGACACTCCGGATACTCCCGAAGAGCCTGATGAGAGTGATCAGTTTCCGCTGAACTTATTCAAATAATGTCTCATGTCTGTCATTTCCTGTATCACTCCACAGGCACTCCTCAAAGGCCTGGATTTTACTCGTGATGTAAACTCCGGGTCTTTTGATTTTCAAAGTAGTCCAGGCAAGACTTTAAATAATAATGTGATTGTACCGCTTTAAAATATATATAATTTTAGGATTTTGCTAATTTTTTTGCTGTTTTTAATCTCTCCCGTGCGCTGTATGTGGGGAATACTTCTTTTTATTTTGAAATAGCCATAAGTTTGTCCAAATCAATGTAACATTTCATGATTTTTTCAGGATTTTTTAGCGGGTCTCACCTCTCTTCTCCCCAAAGCTTCAAAAAGCCCGCAGGCTTGGCCGCCTTACTCCAAGACAGTCAAGTCTACGGGCTTATTGGGAATTTCATAATTTCCGCAGCAACTTTACCCTTTCAGTGCTCCTTCCATCATGCCTTTCACTACATGCTTATTTAGGACAGCATATATGATGATGATCGGCAACGTGGAAATCACCAACCCTGCAAAAAGTGCGCCCCAAGCGTTTTGATGCTCTGCATTATCCGCCAGCACATTCATCATAAGACCCAGCGTTTTTTTCTCCGGCGTTTGGATAAAAATCAAAGCCATGAAATACTCGCTCCAAAACTGAATTACATTCATAACGATTACAGTGATGATTCCAGACCGGATCAGCTTGGGGATCATCCGGAACAAAATTCCATACCGACTCATTCCATCTATCGTGGCCGCCTCTTCCAGGGCCACTGGAACGGCGCCGATAAAACTGCTTAAAATATATATGCTGAACGGCATTTTACCTATGGCATAAATCAGTGCCAGCACCCAGAGGTTATCCAGCATGTGGAATCTGTTCAACAAGAAGTAAAGGGGAATCCAGCTCATACATGCCGGTATCATCATCGCCATCAAATAAAAATTCATCAGCACAGAATTTCCCTTAAACGCATACCGCTCTATAGCATAGGCCGTCGGCAGGGACAGCATCAAATTCAGCACTGTTGCCAGTACAGTTACAAAAATCGTGTTCAAAAACGCCCGCCCGATCTTAAAATCCACCCAGGCCATCTGATAATTTTCCAGGTGCAGCACATCCGGCAGACTCCAGGTGGACAGGTAGATCCCGTTGGTGTCCTTAAACGAACTAATGACCATCCACAACAGAGGATAAATTACCGCTACCGCCCAGAAAATCAAGAAGATGTTCAGCACCAGCCGTCCGGTGAATCCCCCTGTTTTCTCCAGCAATGTTCTTGGTCTCATACACAACCTCCGCTCTGTTCAAAATTCTACCTTTTCTCGTTTGAAGAGCACCTGCGTAACCAGCACAGTTGCCAGATTCAAGACCAAAATCATCACACCGATGGCAGCTGCATAGCCAAAATTATAGTTGGTAAACGCCTGCTGATACAAATAAGATCCCATAACCTGCGTGGCATTGGCAGGTCCTCCCATTGTAGTAAGCTGAACTAGAACATAGGACCCATTCAGTGTCGTAATAATGATATACACGACCGATGTTTTGATCTGAGGCCAAATCAAGGGAACAGTAATCTGAAAAAATTGTCTCCACCTGCTCGCCCCATCTATACTAGCGGCCTCATATAGTTCTCTAGGGATATTGCTGATAGCCCCCATCAGCATCAGCATAAACAGACCCACGCCTGCCCAAATCAGCACCACAGCAATGCATGGCAGTGCTGTGTCCAAAGATCCCAGCCAACTACGCTTTAGCTCTCCAGCACCCACTAGATCCAAAATGGCGTTCAGCAACCCCATGTTGGAACTAAAAATAAACGTCCACAAAATTGCCGTCGTTACAACCGGCATGACGTTGGGGAAAAAGTAGACAAAGCGATAAAAGGCTGCTCCCTTCGGCTTCAGCTGAGTTAGAACCACCGCAAACAGGAGAGCCAAAAACATAATGAAGATCACTTTCACAACCACAAGAAAGTAATCGTTGAAAATAGTGGTTGGAATTACCCGATCCGCAAACAGGCGGCGGTAATTAGCCAGACCGATAAAAGTCTTTTTCCCGCTTAACCCCGACCATTCAAAAAAGGACATATACAGTCCATCAAACAGGGGGTAAATGGTAAACAACGTGAACAAAACAAGTGGAATTACCGTACAGAACAAAAGGAATCGTCGTCTTCTCCGTTTTAAAGTCATGTTCCTTCCCCCTTACTGAGCGGAATATATGGGGTTTTGCAACCCCATATATTCCGCTTCCCCCGTTAGCTGAATGTACGATAATCCGACGCTACCAGCTCTGCCTGTTCACAGAACTCCTCTGCATTCAATTCACCCATCAAAAGCAGATTGACAAGATCGCAGATGGGATTTTGCAAATCAGTGGACATGGCGTGATCGATCGACACAATCTCACACACCTCAGGATTGGACAGCATCTCTGTGGCGGTGATCAGGTACTCGGGAATCTGGTCGCTGGAGGAATAGTCAATATCTTTCAGATTCAAAGAAGTACCCGCCAGCTCTGCCATTTTAATCGCACTCTCCTTGCTGAACATAAAGCTCAGGAAAGCTTTGGCCGCAGTAGGATTCTTCGCATCTTTTGCAATACCCACGCTCTTGATATCAGGAATGGTGGACGCCGGCGTTCCAGGCTCATTCATGGGCGTGGGAACCATTCCAAATACGAAGTCGTCAGGAATCGACCCCTCCATCTCGTTGGGAAGCCAGAAGCCCGTACTGACAAAATAATTTCTGTGATTCAGGAAGGACATCTGAGACTCCGTATGGGTCTCTCCGGCAAAATTCGGGTCAATGTATCCAGCCTGTACCATGGCCTCGATCTTCTCCATGACCGCCAAGCACTGCTCTGAGGACCAGGCCCCCTCTTCCCCGTCAATGATGGACATGAGGAAGTCCTTACCGCCCTCATCAGCAAAGGCCGGATACAAAATACCCTTCATAAACACGGATGGATACACAC
>CALXSV010000158.1 GCA_944391235.1 uncultured Clostridia bacterium
GGTTTCCACCGGACATGGAGCGGGCTATGGTAAAAGCGCCGTAGCCGCTGCGAATATCAAATTTATCAATCAGATAATCTGCGTAGGTACTTATTGCCTGTTTTTTAAGAAACCCACGCCTTTGAAAACGCCGTGTAAAATAGCTTTGCAGAACCAGATTTTCGCCCAAAGTGTAATCCAATACCAGGCCATGTTTATGCCGGTCCTCCGGGATATGTGCTATACCGTGGGTATTGCGAAAACGCACGGACTTATGCGTAATATCATGTCCACACAAAACAGCCTGTCCACCGATTATAGGCAACAGGCCGGTCAAGGCTTGTACCAGCTCGCTTTGCCCATTGCCGTCAACACCGGCAATGCAGACAATTTCTCCTTTATGCACGGAAAAACTAATGTCCTTTACCGCCAGCTTATCATGGCCCTCATGCCGGGTCTTCACAGAAAGATTGGAAACCTGCAAAACCACATCTCCAATTTGCGGTGCCGCTTTATCCAGCTCTAAAGAAACCTTACGTCCCACCATCATCTCGCTCATAGTGGAGATGGCGGTTTTGGCGACATCCACTGTACCGATGCACTGTCCACGCCGCAGCACAGTGCATCGGTCGGCAACCGCTTTAATCTCTTTCAATTTATGTGTAATAAAGATGATGGATTTGCCTTCCTTCACCAAATCGCGCATAATCTGCATTAATTCTTCAATTTCCTGTGGCGTCAACACAGCAGTTGGCTCGTCAAAAATCAGTATCTCATTATCTCGATAGAGCATTTTTAAAATCTCTACCCTTTGCTGCTGCCCCACGCTAATATCCTCAATCAAAGCATCCGGCTCTATTTTTAAACCATAACGCTCAGAAAGCTCCACCACCCTTTTACGAGCTTCTTCCATCTTGAGTAGACCATTTTTTGTTGTTTCCACCCCAAGAATGATGTTTTGCAGCACCGTAAAGTTATGCACCAGTATAAAATGCTGATGCACCATGCCAATGCCCAGCCGGTTGGCGTCCCGCGGATTGGTGATTTTCTGCACCTGACCATTGATTAGGATTTCTCCAGCCTCTGCCTGATACAAACCAAAGAGCACGCTCATCAGAGTAGATTTACCCGCGCCATTTTCACCCAGCAGTGCATGGATTTCGCCCTTTTTTAAACGTAAACTAATATCGTCATTGGCCACAATGCCGGGAAATTTTTTTGTGATATGCAGCATTTCAATAACATAGTCTGACAAACGATCACATCCTTTACCAGAGTATATTAAAATTAAAATGTCAATTTATAAAAAAAGGGGCTGTTTTCACAGCCCCAAAGCAAAGCATTCTTATTCTACAACCGTAACCGTTACCCGCTCAACAGGGATTTCAGCTGCAGAGGCATAATCCGTATCAACCGGAAGATCAATCTCGCCAGCGGCAACTTTTTCATAAATGGCGTCATAATCTTCTTGTGTGAAGTTTTCGAATCTGTTGCTCTCCATAGCCAAACCAGTAGCGCCAATGGAAGCATCCATAGTAATAGTTCTGCCACCTTCAAAGGTACCGGCATAGTAGGAAGCCAATGCATCGTAAACGGCCGGATCCAGCAATTTAATGGCAGAATTGATAATGGTAGCAGATTCCTCAGACTGATCCGAGTCAACGCCAATGACCCAAGCGTCAGCCGCCTCAGCAGCTGCACAGATGCTGGCATAGATACCGCCGCCGCAGGCAAAAATAACTTCCGTGCCCTGAGAATACCAGGAGCCAGCCAGCGTCTGAATAGAAGGATCTGCAACAAAGGTACCTGTATAATTAAACAGAACCTCTACGCCTTCAATGCCAAGTTCAGCAGCTGCAGTTTCCGCGCCGACAATAAAGCCATAACCAAAACGGGTGACAGCCGGCACGGCCATACCGCCCATAAAACCAAGCTTGGTAAAGCCATTTTTAACAGCGGCATATCCAGCCAGGAAACCGGATTCCTGTTCGGCAAAATAAATAGACAGAACATTTTCACCAATGGTCCAATCACGCTCTTCGCCTTCCGGCGCGGAATGCGGCTGGCCATCAAGAATAATGAAGGTTACGTCCGGATGGAGAGTCTGTGCTTCCCAAACTGCTACTTCAAAGTAGAAGCCCGGGCAAACAACTACTTTTGCACCGCCCTGTACTGCTAATTCAATGGTTTCCAGATAGGCGGCATCGGCGATTTCCGTGGGCTGATAATACTTGTAGGTAATATTGTTTTCTTCTGCATAACGGACAAGGCCTTCCCAGGCGCCCTGGTTAAAGGACTTATCGTTAATCGTACCAGAGTCAGTAATCAGTGCAAGTTCAAAACCTTCCGCAGGATCTGTGGTATCCGTGGTATCCGTAGTATCAACCGGATCCGGATCCTGTTCACCGCAAGCGACTAAACAGAATACCATCATGAAAGCCAGCAAAATAACAAGCAGTTTTTTCATAGTCCTCTCCTCCATAATTTTATTTTAACAAACAAAGGACATTCTCTTATAAATGTAAAATCTCCTTTATCTGTTTGTAAAATTATAGCATAGTCACTCTATAAAAGCAATCAAAAGCTGCGTTTTTATAAATGCCCATTATTTATTAAATAGTGGCTGTTTCGGACAGGGCTTTTTGCTGTGCATAAATACGTTTTTTCCAGCATTTATGGCACATGGCCATATAGCGGTCATTCCCGCCTAGCACCACCTGCTCTCCCTCAGTAATAATTTGCCCCATATCATCCAAACGCGCATTGACCGTTGCCTTGGCGCCGCAACCGCATACCGTCTTGATTTCAGATATGGACTCCGCTATTTCCATCAAACGTTGGCTGCCAGGGAAAAAACAGGTTCGAAAATCTGTGCGCAGGCCAAAGCACAGCACTGGCGTATCATAGTTATCCACAATATCATGCAGCTGGTCAATATGCGCAGGCGAAAAGAACTGTGCTTCATCGGCAATAATTACATCTGGCCGCACATCCTTGGCTAGGAATAAATCCAGCAGATTGGCTTTCTGACTGATCACATCCGCCTCGGCAAACAAACCCACCCGAGACCGGACGATAGCCTGTCCATCCCTTGTATCAACCGCGGGCTTAATCAGCCACACCAGCATACCCAGTTCTTCATAGTTAAATTTGGTTATCAGGGCCTGCGCTGTTTTGGAGCTGCCCATAGCCCCATATTTAAAATATAATTTTGCCATATCTCCCCTGCTCCCAGCATGTTTCAATTGGATTGCACCGGGTAAAGTATAGCACAGGTTTCACAATATTGCAAATCGCGCGATCTCCATGCTATAATAAAAATAAGGAAAAAAGGAGGTGTGCAACATGCGGGAAACGCTGGTCATTGGAATTGCCGGGGGAACTGGAAGCGGGAAAACAACCCTCAGTAAAAGCTTGGTAAATTATTTTGGTGACAACATAACAGTAGTGTATCACGATAATTACTACAAGGCACACGATGACATACCCTATGAAGAACGGGTTAAGCTCAACTATGATCATCCAGCTGCCTTTGACACGGATTTGATGGCTGAGCACATCATCAAACTACGGGCTGGGCACAGCATCCAAAGTCCCATCTATGATTTTACCCAACATACACGCAGCAGTCGTACGCTTCTAGTACAGCCTTCTCCTGTAATACTCTTGGAAGGCATCATGATTTTGGCCGAGCCAAAATTGCTTGAGCTGATGGATATCAAGGTTTTTGTCGACACAGATGCGGACGTACGTATTTTAAGACGCATTATGCGCGATGTAAAAAAGCGGGAACGCACCCTGGAATCTGTGGTTGAACAGTATTTGAATACAGTGAAACCCATGCATGAGCAATTTGTCGAGCCATCCAAGCGCAATGCGGATATCATCATTCCAGAAGGCGGTAAGAACCCGGTGGCATTAAACATGCTGATGCTGCAAGTTCTCTCCTTCCTGCAAAAACGTAGTGAGTCCGAATCTGCGGGCAGCTAAATACCCTCGATTTTCATTGTGCGGCGTATTCTTGCTACAGCGCATCAAGCTTATTTTGCTTTTTCTTGCTAAAAAAATATCACATACTTTGCGCCAGGGCGCAGCTAATAGCTGCGTTGTTACAATCACAGACACATTCGCTGCATGTGAATACCGCAAAAGAACGTTTTATTACAAACAAGCAGACCCACAGACAAACAGCCGGTATACATGGCAATAGACAGGTAAACTAAGGAAGCAAGCCCCAGCGTTAATATTTTGCCCTGGCTTTGACTTGATTCCTTTAACCGCTACTGA
>CALXSV010000159.1 GCA_944391235.1 uncultured Clostridia bacterium
AGTATTGTAGCCATTACCGCTGCCAGGGCAGAGGGAACCGGCGTAAGTCGTTTTCGAAAGCAATTTCCCGAGCGGTTTTTCGATACAGCCATTGCTGAGCAACACGCAGCAGGGCTGGCAGCGGGGCTGGCAGCGGGTGGCAAAAAACCAATTTTTGCGGTTTACTCCACCTTTATGCAGCGGGCCTACGACCAGATTATAGAGGACATCTGTATGCAGCCTCTGCCTGTAATCCTGGCCATCGACCGTGCCGGCGTAGTGGGCGATGGCTACAGTCATCAGGGAATCTTTGATATTGCACTGCTGCGCTCTGCACCCAATATGAGCATATTGGCTCCTGCCAATGCAGCAGAATTACAGCTTATGCTGGAATTTGCCCTTACCCTGCACATGCCGGTTGCCATCCGCTATCCGCGTGATGCGGCAAGCCTTAGTCTTGCTGCACCCACACCCATTGAATATGGAAAAGGATTGGTCATACAGGAAGGGCAGGATTTGGCAATTTTTGCCCTGGGCTCCATGGTGACAGTGGCCCTAGAGGCAGCCGAGCTGCTACACAAAGAAGGAATAGAAGCACGGGTTATCAACGCCCGTTTTGCTGCGCCCATTGATACGGAAAGCCTTCGCCAGGCGGTCAGTGATTGTCAGGCTCGTGTGGTTACCATAGAAGAAGGCATACAAAACGGCGGCTTTGGCGAGGCCTGCCTATCCTTTCTGGCAGAGCAGGAATTGTCTGTGGATGTGGAGATTATCGCCTTACCGCAAAAATTTTTACCACATGGAAAACGCAGTACCATTCTCGCTACCAATGGCCTGGATGCAGAAAGCGTAGCAAAACGCATACAAAAAAAATGGTTTATGGGAGATCAGCAATGAGCGGCAAACAAAAACAACGGCTGGATGTCCTATTGGTTGAGAAGGGACTCTACCCTTCCCGCGAGCAGGCTCGGGCTGCGATTATGGCTGGTGAGGTCCTGGTTGGCGGCAATAAAATCGACAAAGCTGGAACAGCAGTAGACTGTGCAGCAGAAATACGTCTGCTGGGAAAGCGCCTACCCTATGTCTCTCGCGGCGGATTAAAGCTGGAAAAGGCCATCCACAGCTTTCACCTTGATTTGCAGGGGCTTACCATACTGGATATTGGCGCTTCCACCGGCGGTTTTGTAGACTGTGCTCTGCAAAACGGCGCAGCAAAGGTATATGCGGTGGATGTCGGGCATAACCAGTTGGTGTGGAAGCTGCGCACAGATTCACGCGTGGTAGTGCTGGAAAAGACCAATGCCCGCTACTTGGATAAGAACATCATTCCTGAAGAAATCGATATGCTAACAGCGGACGTATCCTTTATCTCCCTTACGCTGGCGCTGCCTGCGGCCGTAGAGCATCTGCTTAAAGATGGCGGCCAGGTAGCGGCTCTGATTAAACCACAGTTCGAAGCCGGTCGTGCCGCCGTAGGCAAAGGCGGCATTGTTCGGGATAAGGAAACGCATCGTGAGGTTATCCAAAAAATCCTAGAGGCTTTTGATCAAATGCAGCTTGCCGTACAGGCCCTGGATTACTCTCCAATTACCGGAGCGGATGGCAACATTGAATACCTTATATATGCGGTTAAAAACGGCAGTCGCCAGGCAATCGATATGGATAAAACAATAGAGGCAGCCTGGCAGGCGCATAAATAATTTTAGGTTAGAATCCAAACCCAGTAATCGGAAAGGTTAGCGTCGTTGATAAGGGGATATTACCTGCTGCGCCTCACAAGCCAAAAGCAGCAAAAAACATACATAAGCATTTGCAGAATTCTTATACAGCCAAAGATAAAAAACCGGGTGAAAAGCATCATGCTTTCACCCGGTTTTGCAAATATGTTGTTTTGGTCAAATACGCCAGATTTTTTTTGCCAGATATTCGGCCCTTCGAGAAATATGCCGCGTGCCCCAAAACTCCTTTTTATCGATAATCTCTGTCAATATGCTTGTCATACCTAATTTATTAGCACCAGCGATATCAGTAAAAAGCTGGTCACCCACCATGGCAATTTGCTTTGCCGGTAAATCAAGCAGTGCACAGGCGCGACGGTAACCACAGGCAAGCGGCTTTCTGGCATTATGGATGGCCGGCACCCCCAGCTGCTCGGTCAGCGGCAAAACGCGCTCGGCATGTCCATTAGAAAGGATACAAACACGGAAACCCGCCTGTAACATATCCCCTACCCAAGTGCACACCTGACGAGAGAGCTCCATGCTATGCCAGGCTGTTATGGTATTATCCACATCCAGAAGTATACCACGTATACCACGCGCATGCAGATCCTCGGCACGGATATCGCTGATTCTATGCACTTTCATATCTGGTCTTAGCAACATACTTTTATACCTCAAAACCTCAAAGCGCCAAATAGCACTTTACACCCTTTGTTTTTAACAGCAAAATGTAGATAGCGATAAATACCAGCTCTGCAACCACCCAGAGCAAGCCCATAACCGAGGGAGCAATCAGATCTACCAGTACGGTCAGGTACAGCACCAGGGGAAATAGCACAATGACAAAGCCCACGAGCAAGGTCAGCCCTGCAGCCATACTTTGCTTAACCACCTTTGCCTCATTATCCCAGTCTAGCTTGGGATGGCAGAGGTTGATATACAGGCCGCAGATTGAGATGGCGAAACCGCTTAAAACAGGCAGTAACACCACAATCCACAAATCCTGTGCGGCTATACCCAGCAGCAGACCACCGGCCAGACTGCAAAGAAAGGAAGGGATTACCGTGATTAGGACGTTAAAGCCGATCTTGGCTACAAAGATATCCCGTACGGATAAAGGCAAACTCTTAATCAGCCAGATTTGCCGACCCTCCATGGAAATCGCACTGGCAGAAATCGTGGTTATAGCCGGGAAAAAGCTGTAGACAGCGCCCACCAGCAAAGGAAGATAGCTGGCAAACGCTTGGTACGAGGCTAGCTCAAAAATAATATTATCCTTGGGCAGGAAGAGCAGAACAATGGTCAGGACCACCATAATCACAATACCAAAGATGGTGTTAACCAGATAGGCGGAGCTGCCAAAGTAACGTGCACTTTCATTTCGCAGCAACGCACGCATGGGCGTGTGACTACGGAAGTCAAGCCCAGTCTTGCTGGAGCGGAAGGTGCGCTGCTTAACGCCATAATTACGCGCATACAGGCGTAGGCCCAGCACAAAAGGAATAACCGTTAAAAGCAGCAGGAATAGCAGGCTAAGAAGATTGCCCTCTGCCACAAATTCCACACACCAGCGCGCCGGTGCGAAAGTGTGCATCTGGGCAATTGCTTCTTCCGCTGTTGTGGCATAATTGCTGTTAAAGGAAAAATTTACAAACAAAAAGCCAACTAAAAACAGGATGGACAACCCAGAGGACAAAGCCTGCGCATTGCGAATTTTTCCACCCAAGGCAAAAAACAGACTATTGAGCAAATACTCCATGCCCACAGCCAGCAATGGGATAATCAGGCAAACCAACAAGCCGCGCAGCAGATGCACAACAGGCGCACCGCCCAGCCAAAAATAGGCTACAATATAGGGCAGGAAGAGCGCTGCAGTAAAAGCCAGCTGCAACAGGTATTTGCTGATGCTCTTAGCCAGAATAATGGATGTTCTTTTAATGGGCAAGGAAAGCAGCATCTCCGCATCTGTATTCTTTACTACTGTAGCGCCGCGCAATATGCCCATAAAAAACGTCACCATAAAGCCAAATATAGCGCCGTTAAAAATCGTAAGCTGCGGTACGCCCAGCTGCACATACTGATTGGTCAGCGTAAAGGCGCTCACGCACATGCACCCCACCAGGTATACGGCTAAAATCAAAATATAAAAGACGCCCGCAACGGCACGTTTCTTTTTCTTTTTGCCATTTTTAATGGCACCCCACGATTCCGCAAGGTATAAACGTGTTAAAATCGCAAAATCACTCATGATCAATCAACTCCAAAAAGACTTCTTCCAGCGAGTTATCACCCTTTACGCTGTCCATATCACCACTGGCAACCAAACGGCCATCCTTGATAATGGCAATCTTATTACACAGCTTTTCCGCCACCTCCAGCACATGCGTGGAAAAGAATATTGCGCCCCCCTGCTGGCAATATTCGCGCATCAGCTGCTTGAGGATAAAGGCAGCTTTTGGGTCCAGCCCTACAAAGGGCTCGTCTAGGATAAGCAGCTTGGGATTGTGCGACAGCGCGCCAATAATTTCCAACCGCTGCTTCATACCATGCGAATAGGTGCTGATGGGGTCGTTCAGGCGAGCTGTCATTTCCAACAAATCCGCATAGTGCCGAATAACAGGCTCCCGCTGCGCACTGCTTACACGAAAGACGTCGGCAATAAAATTCAAGTACTGGATACCGGTAATATTTTCGTACAGCTGCGGATCATCCGGCACATAGGCAATAATCCGCTTGGTCTCTCTGGCATTGCGCTGCACATCCATACCATCAATTTCAATTGTCCCCTTTTCGAATGGCAAAATGCCAACCACAGCCTTAATCGTGGTGGTTTTTCCCGCACCGTTGCTGCCAATAAAACCATAGATATCGCCAGATTCGATTTCCAGATTTAAATTATCAACAGCCAGTATTTGCCCATTGTAGGACTTACTAAAATTACGGATAGATAACATGTTCGAATCTTGTCCCCCTTTTCAGACAGATTGTTTTTCACTGTGAATAAGTGACATCTAAACTATATAGTATACCTATCCGTTTGTCAATTGCTAAAATGTCCGGCTGTTATCAATCACCTTGTTCATTATCTTTATCGGAATAAATGGATTTTTTCAGCTTGCTAATCGCCTTTTTTTCAATGCGCGAGACATAGCGCATCGCTTATTGTAAGTAAAAAGCTACGGGCGCTCCTCGGGCTGAACAAAACGGAAATGGATCAAAATCTGCTTATCTGCGGTCAGCTCCACTCGCTCCACCAGACTGCAAAGCAGCTCCTTATTGCTGGACAGCGTGGCCAGAAAACCATTTGTCAGCTCCTGAGCTGGATCCTGTTGTTCCGCCGCACACAAGCACGCCTGGCAGGCAGCAACCCGCTGCTCTACAGCGCTGCGCTCCGCCTTGGCCCGGGCATAGATACGGTTAAAGTCCTGCTCTTCCAAAACGCCGCTTAGGTAATCCCAGTAAATTTTATCCATAGCTGTACGCAACCGCTGCAACTGCGCCTGCAACAGGCTCAACTCCTGCTGCGGCTGACTGTGCTGCGCATAGCAGGCCAAGGCCTTTTGCGCCTGTGGCAGCAAAGAGGCGGTCTGCAGATAAGGGGCGCAGACCGCCGTCATGCGCTCCAACACAGCCGCGGTAACGCGCTCCTCCTTCACGCAATGGCTGGTGCACACACCAGAGTGGGTAAAACGCTGGTAGGTACGGCAAATAAAATACAGGCAATCCTCTCCGCGCGCGGTTTTGCGGTTGATGACAGCCAGCGGATATCCGCATTCCTGGCAAAAAATCAAGCCCTTTAACAAAAAATCATAACTGCGGCTGCGGGTGTTTTTGCGCTGAGCCAGCAACAGCTGCACCTTATCAAACACAGCTTTGTCAACAATGGCCTCATGCGTTTCCGGCACAATAATCCATTCCGATTTAGGCTGGCGAACACACTTTTTGGACTTATAGCTTACCTTGCGGCTGCGGCCCTGCACCATGTTGCCAATGTAGGTCTCGTTTTGCAGCATATCCGAGATGCGCTCGCTGCTCCACCTTCCACTATATGGACTGTTATGCTGAAGCGGTAGGTTGGCGTAACGGGCTGGCGTTGGTATTTCTTCCTTATTTAATTGCATTGCAATCTGGCGGCAGGACATTCCCGTAAGGGCAAGCTTAAAAATGCGGCGCACAATTGGCGCCACAGCTTCATCAATCACAATATGGTTCTTCTCGGTTGGCGACATTTTATAGCCATAAAGCGGCTTCCCGCCAACAAACAGGCCCTTGCGTTGCTGATCATGCTTCACACTGCTGATCTTCTTAGAGATATCCTTGGCGTACATATCATTTAGAATAGCACGGAAAGGCGTAATCTCATTCGCCGCGTTCTCTACGCCCGTATCAATGCCATCCAGCAGGGAGATATAGCGTACCTGCTTTTCCGGAAAGTAGCGCTCCATATAGTGGCCGGTCAGGATATAATCGCGGCCTAAGCGGGATAGATCTTTGGTAATCACCATATTTACCTGCCCTGCCTCAATATCAGCAAGAAGTCGCTGAAAGCCTGGACGCTCAAAGCTGGTGCCACTCCACCCGTCGTCAATATAGGTATCATACACCACTAGCCCGCGCTGCTGCACAAAGTCATTGAGCAAGGAAAGCTGGTTAGCCACGCTCTGCGATTGCCCTTCATTATCATCCTCCTTGGAAAGTCGAATATATAAGCCGGCACTATAGGTCGTTGGATTGCTGATTTCCAGATACATATGTTGTCTCCACATCCTCCGCAAACAGGCTGTCCCTGGTTTTGGACAATAGGGGGAGCTGGGAGGAGATTGCAGCATTGTCCAATGCCTGCTGTATGTATAAAGCAAAGCATTGCGCAATAATTTGCTGTGCGCTATCCCCCGTGCTGGCAAAAGAACACTGTACAGCAAGCGCTTCCCGCCTTTTGCTGGCTGCCAATTCCTATTCCCTCCCCAATAACCAAGGAAATAGTAAAGAATATGCCCCAAAAGCTGGAATTTGCCTGTCTACCTGCATAAAAAAGTCCCTGCCGTCGTAGCAGACAACAGGGGCTAAGCCAGATTCCCAATATAAACAGCAAAAAACACAGCGCGCAAAGACCAAAGACCTAGGCTGTGTTTATTATAACTTTTTTCGCTTTTTCCAGAGCAAATACTCCTCATAATCGCGCAAGGCGGCCAGCTCTCTTTCCGTAAATCGCTTGCGTTTCCTCTCACGCTCATATACAGGATCTACATCAGATAGACCCAGAAGATAGTCTGAGGATATATGATACAGACGGCATATAGCAACCAGTAAATCATGACTTGGAGAGCTTTTTTCTTGTTCCCAACTTCTTACTGTGGAAAGCGTAACGCCCAAGAGATTGGCAAGATCAACCTGGGTGTGTCCATGGTCCTTTCGAATTTCCGATAGACGCTCCCCTATCAAATCTATCACCTCGCGTATTCATTATATACTTCTCTTATTTCTTCTCTCCAAAAACTACTAAGATTCTTGATATTAATATAAAAAAGTGATAAAATATTTAGCATAAGTTTACTAGAATAAATCACATTGTAGGAGGCCTTTTTATAAAGTTTTGGAAACACGAAGAATATAATAAGAATTTACGTACTATTGGTGACAAGTAAGAAGAAACTCCAAGTATTCTACAAGAAAAAACGTATAAATATTATCTGTTTTGCAGATATTGCGCATCTATATGCAAGTGCGCGTCTGCGCTTTTCCCTCCTTACAGGAAATAGAAATGAACATGTAAAAGGCACAAAACGGATTCAGGCAAGAACAGTCTTTACGACAATTTCCAAATCAAAGATAAAGGAAAACGCCTCCAGGCTATTGAAAATAATATATTGTCAATGCTGGAGGACGCTATATGAATCTAAACCCGGTTTTTAGTTTTGTACCAATCTAAAGTCGTTACCCTGCGGACAATCTGCTCACGACGCTTTCTGTTGACGAATAAAATGCGCAGCCAGTAAATAAAGAAATTCTGGTGCGCTTGGAGCAGCAGATAAAGGATTCTTTGCCAATTGCGTAAGTAAGTGGGAATTTTCTTCCCACGCGGTTACAGCAGCAAAATGCAGATTACGCTCCAACCGTTTTGGCGTAGTGTCTAAATCTCTGGCCAGTTTTGCCAGGTTCAACGGTCCTTTGCTTTTGTTTTCCACAAGGTAATTTACGATATATGCCGTATATAAAAAACATCTGTAAGTGGGTGTGATTCCAAGCAGATACAGTGTTTTGTAAATATACATATTCTTTGGCATTCCATCATCCTCCAAAATTCAAGACATTTCATTTTTAAACAATCCTCTTTCATCCAATCAAGCCTGTACGTCCAGTAGCTACGCATCCTCCCCAGCCGGACGGCGCTTCTAAACAGACAGGATACGGCTAGCCTTTTGGCTACCTTCACTGTATAATCGAGCTATGCAAGCGTACAACACCTCCTAATCTCGGCAATTTGAGTAATACAGATAGCTCGGCCGCATTTGTTCTACAGTATAGCATAAAACTCAAGGGCGATATCGTTCTTGTTGAAAATAATCAAAAAACTGATAAAAAATGCAATACGGGCACAAGTGCATAGAAAAGATGCACTTGTGTCGAAGAAAGGATGCTCTACTATGCGCGTGGCAATTTGTGATGACACCCCTATAGATCGAGAGATTATGATGGATCTGCTTCATGACTATGCTATCCAGAAAGGCATTCCCATTGAGATTGTGGAATATGAAAGAGGTATGGATTTGCTTTACGATATGGAGGATGGCAGTTGGTTTGATTTGATTATGCTCGATATATACTTAGGCGATACGCTGGGTATACACGTTGCGCACCGCCTACGGGAAATGCAATACAACAGAAGCATTGTCTTTCTTACCGCTTCTCCGGAATTTGCCATAGATAGCTATGACGTACATGCCGATGGGTATATTCTCAAACCGCACGGTTATACAAAGCTCTCCAAAGTAATGGATTATATTACCCGCAACATGGATATCAGCGTCTACCAAATCCGGCAGCGCTCCACCATCATACACATTCCCCTGCATGAAATCCTTTATATTGAAAGCAATAATTCCAAATGTATTCTCCACCGCAGCACAGGCAAGGATTATGTGATCTATAAGACGTTAAACCAGATTGAGCAGGAGTTAAATGACAAGCGTTTTCTCCGCTCCCACCAAAGTTATCTGGTAAACATGGATTACATACAGCAAGTAGACAAGCAGTTTCATCTAACGACAGGTGATACGGTTGGTATCCGACAGCGTACTCTAAAAGCAGTTCGGCAAGCCTATTTGGATTACGTGGCGTCGAAAAGCAAGGCAGATGCCACACGCAACCGTTTGTTATAAACTTCCCTTACATAAATCCCTTCCAAGCGCAAAGGGGGCAGGCAACTTAGCCTGCCCCCTTTGCCTACCTGTAGCCAGGTGGTCAACCCGTGGCGCCGCTAAATCAGCTCCACGTGATACTTCTCCAGCCAATAATTAATTTGCAGCATATAGGCAATGGTCTGCGGCGTGGTCATTAGCTGGCCATACCAGGGCTGCGCCTTTTCCTCCTCCAGCAGGCGCAGCAGCGCCTGCCTTTTGGCCACCTGAAGCAGTGGCGCTGCTGGATCGGCCAGAATCTCCCGCAGTCTTTGCGACACCGCACGCAGATATGCGGGATTATGGGTTTTAGGATAAGGACTCTTTTTGCGCCACAGCACGTCCGGCGGCAGATAGTCCTTCATAGCCTCGCGCAGCAGGCCTTTTTCGTAGTTCTTATAATCCTTCATTTCCCAGGGTATAGAGTACAGATACTGGGCAATGCGGTAATCGCAATACGGCACGCGCACCTCCAGTGCGCTATACATGCTCATTCTGTCCTTACGATCAAGCAGGGTTTGCATAAACCAGTCCATATTCAGCCGCATCATTTCCCGCATGCGCGCGTCAGTGGGGCTATCTGTGGATAAGCGCGCAGTATCGTCAACCGTGGCCTGATAGCGCGCCAGCACATAGCTGCGCGCATCCACAGCCGCTGCATAGTCCTCCGCCAGAAAGCCCGCGCGGTAGGTAATGGACTGGGACCAGGGGAAGCCCTCCTGCATACGCAGATGCGCATCGCGGTACCAGGGGTAACCGCCAAAGATTTCGTCCGCACACTCGCCGGACAAGGCCACGGTTACATGCTCTTTTACCTGCTTGCAAAACAGCAGCAGCGAGGAATCCACATCCGCCATGCCCGGCAGATCACGCGCATCCACAGCCGCAAACAGGGCTTCCACCAGCTCATCCGTATCCAGAGTAATTAAGTGATGCTCGCACTGTAGAGAATCGCGCAGCTTAAAAATATAGTCGCTATCGCTGTTGGGCTGAAATTTGCTGCTCTTAAAATACTTTTGGTTGTCTTTGTAATCCACAGAAAAGGTTTTCAGCTGCTTACCCTGCGCATGCAGGTACCGGCTGGCCACGGAGCAAATCAGGCTGGAATCCAGCCCACCGGAGAGAAAAGCGCCAACCGGAACGTCCGATACCAGCTGACGGCAAATGGCGTCCGTAAGCAGGTAACGCAGCTTTTCCAAGGTTTCCGGCAGGCTGTCGGTATGCGCCTGCGCCTGTAAGCTCCAGTACCTGCGGATATGCAGGCCCGTACAATCAAAATAGCCGCAGCAGGCCGGCGGCAGCTCGCTGATGTTTTTGAACAGCGCATAACCAGGCGTGCGGCCCGGACCAATGAGCATCAGCTCATAGATGCCCTGCGCATCCACCTGCGCAGGCACCCGCGGATGCGCCAGCAGGCCCTTGATTTCCGAAGCAAACAAAAAAGCGCCCTGGTTGATGGTATAAAAGAAGGGCTTTACCCCCATACGGTCGCGGGCAATAAACAAGCGCTGCCGCTGTTTTTCGTATACAGCAAAGGCAAAAATGCCATTGAGCTTTTCCACACAGCTGCTCCCCCACTCTATATAGGCCTTTAATACCAGCTCGGTATCGGAGTGGCCGGCAAAAGTATGGCCCAGGCAAAGCAGCTGCTGCCGCAGCTCAGCGGTATTGTAGATTTCTCCGTTATAAACAAGGATGAAGTCCTGCTGCCCATAGCGTGCCTGCATGGGCTGCCTGCCCTTTTCTATATCAATGACGCACAAACGATTGTGCAGCAGAGCCACGTGTTTTTCTACATACATGCCATTTTGATCCGGCCCGCGATGAGCTAAACTGTTTTGCATGGCGGACAGCACGCTGTTTTGCTGCGCAAGATCCTGTTGAAAATCGAGTATTCCGGCTATAGAGCACATAATGATCACCTCAAAAAAATAAGGCGCACACCCGGTGTGCCCGTGGTGAACGCCCTTGTTCTGTTTGTAGTATATGCGGCACAAGGCAAAGATTGCCGCAAAGATTACCACAAAAGAAAAAATATTCTGCAACAGCAAGACCCCCTTCTGGTGCTGGGGAGAACCCAAAGGGGGCCTTACTGCTTAAACCTTATCCGAATAGCTGGGCAGTGCAAGGCGTTCGCCCTGCCCCACCCAAAAGTAATAACAAATTTGAGGGATTAAAATATGTTCTTTTGCTCCTAGGCAAAACCCTTCTTTGGCGTGCAGAAAGGTTTCGACAATTTTTACAGGAAAGTTGATTTTTTATATAAGGGAAGTTGATTTTTGCAAGAATTGATCATTTGTAAGAAGTTGATTTCTCAATTTGAGAAGGGACTTTATTGACGGCAGGTCGCACCTGACGTGGTGACATCGCCGGTATCGCTGCCAGTCGAGTCTGCAGCATAAGCCGTAACAATGGCCCGGTATTCCACCCCTACGGTTCCAGTAAAGTACACCGATGTGCCATGAGACACAGCATTGGAGCGCATCATATGCTCATAGCCATCATCTTCATGGGAAATGGTCCGGTCATAGGTCCATGCCCCGTTGACCTTCTTTTCGATGGTGATATAGTCTGCACCAACCTCGGTCATCATACCCGTACCAACCACACTAAAGGTAACCTTCATCTGTTTACCAGACTGGGCGGTAATCGATCCGCTATAGGTACCTAAATAATCACTGGCTCGATAGGGTTGAATATCACTAGCCAGGGCGGTGGCAGACATGGATAAGACCAGAACTACGGCCAACAGCGCCACCAAGAGCTTTTTCTTTTTCATCGACAAAATCCTACCTTTCAATGGAATCTATCATATATTTTATTTCATCCAGAGTAACATCTCCAGATAAATAGTAATAACACGCCTCATCCATCCAAATAGCTTCGTTCATATCCATATTACCTGCGAGATAATACTCCATTCCATGTTTTGTATACACGACCTGGTCAGCATTCTTCTCAAGTGAATATACGGATTCAAGGTTTTCTACGCATTCAATGTACGCAACCAACTGTTTTCCTTCCTCATCCTGATAAAGAGCAGTAAAACGAGTTATAGATTCTTCTTTTTGCACATCAACCAGCGCCAAATTATATCGTACAGGAATCCAGGTGATATAGCCGCTGGAATCAATCCCCTGCTTTTCCAGGGCATCTGCCATAGAGCGGTATTCAAAACCGCTGTCTTCCGGCAATACCATATTGCCGCTTGGCGCCTCGGGGCTTCGGCTAATCGTTAAAATATCTTCACCCCACATAACCAGATTGGCGAAAATATTAATTCCATACGCGCTGGCAGTTGCGGTACCGCCGATAACAATAAGGAAAGCAAGAAGCGCAACCTGCGCAGCGCGTAGGTGAAACCTGCGGCGCGCCTTTTTGCGAGGTATATGGGTGGCGGCATCGGCAGGCGAATCTTCAAAGAGCAAGCTATGTTGCTCTTGAAAGCGTTGGAAACTCTGCTCGGCGTCAAAATTAAAATGTATAGGCTCTTTTTGTTGAAGGACGTTCAGGTAAGCATCTATAATCTGTTGGTCATAGGTCTCTTCTGTCATGCCTTCAATTAGGGTTTCAAGTTCAGCCACCAATTGGGCAGGAGATTTTTGCGGGAGCGTACTAAAATTATAGTTGTTTGGTTTCGCCTTTTTCTTCCTGGCCATCTTAACTTACCCCCCTCACTATATATATCGCTTGAGAAGACCATTTTGTTACAAAAAACTTAAATTTTTTTTTGCATTTTAACATTTTTTATTTAACCTTTAATAATTCACGGAGGGATTTGATCAAACGATGCATGCGTATGCGAG
>CALXSV010000160.1 GCA_944391235.1 uncultured Clostridia bacterium
AGGTTCTTGAATACTGCGCACAGTTCGGCAGTTTACATGATATAGTTATTGACAATATGCGGGACCAGCATAATGAAAACATGTCTGCAGCAGAACAGGCTGTCGCGCAGCTATCCACTACACCGGAGCCTGCTCCACAGCAGCCGGTACAGCCGCAAAGCGCCTGTGCAGTAATTGCCGTTTGCGCTGGCGATGGGCTGGCACAGGCCTTTATGGACATGGGCGCACAGGTTATTCAGGGCGGACAAACCATGAACCCCTCTGCTGAGGATATACTTAAGGCAGTGGAATTGTGTCCAGCCAAGGAAGTGGTAATTCTGCCCAATAACGGCAATATCATCCTTACTGCAGATCAGGTAAAAAAGCTGTCTGATAAACCGGTTGAGGTGGTTCCCTCCAAATATGTTACACAGGGTATAACCGCTATACTGGCCTTTAACCCAGAGCGTAGCGCGGCGGAAAATGCCCAAGCCATGACGGAATCCAGCGCCAATGTAATCAATGGTGAATTAACCTATGCCGTTCGGGATACAAAATTCAATGGCTTTGATATCAAGGAAGGCGATTTGCTGGAATTGATGCAGGGCGACATTGTCGGCTGCGGACAGGATTTGAAACAAAGCCTGCTGGAGCTGCTGGATAAAATGCACGCGGACAGCGAAGATGCTGAGTTGATCAGCCTCTATTATGGCAATGACCTCACTGAGGAAGAAGCTGAGGAATTCGCCGCCGCTGTTGAAGAGCGTTTTCCAGATTTTGACGTTGAGTTGTATTGTGGCGGACAACCCTTGTACTATTTCCTGCTAGCCATTGAATAAGCACGCGCAGGCACATGTACTAAGCTTGGCAGGCAATTGCGCTATAAAAAAGAACACCAAGGCAGCTTCTTACGTTCAAGAGGCTGCCTTTTTTTGCAGTCAAGCTGCAACATAAGGATTGTTCTTCTTTGCAGCAGCAAGAAGAAAACCATATCCAGGAATTTACATTATCTTGCATTCCGCCAGCCAAACTGCTACAATAAACATACGTTTCAGCAAGCAGGCTTGTATCGCGCAGGCCTTTAGAATAGGTTCACTGTACTGTTGATTTACAGGTGGCTAGCTGGCCACCTCTTTTACTATCATTAATAATGGTGTTTGCTTATGGATCTTTTTACCATCATCAAAAAAGAGCGGCTCGCCGGATATCTGGACTCGGTGGTATTTGGCGGCTTTGGCGCGTACCTAAGCCAGTGGGCAGAGGACAATCATCTGGATAAGCTGGCAATACTGGGGAAAGAGTACAGCAGCGCCCCCAAGGCCTACCGACCGCAGCTTTTAGATGCCATCGAAAGAGAGCTGCAAAACAGTAAAATTACCCCCCTGGTGGAGATTGGCAACCCAATTTCGCAGACCGTACCGGTCAGTGCGCTGTCAGCGCCTCTGGTTTCTTTAAAAGGCATCGGAGAAAAGCGGGCTCAGCTGTTTGCCAAACTGGGCGTAAACCGTGTTTCCGACTTGCTAGAGCTATACCCTCGTGATTATCGGGACCGCCGGAAACTGACGCGTATCTGCGATGCCCAGCTCGGTGAGACCATTACCATTCGCGGCCTTATTGTTTCCTGCGATTTGGTGCGGGCGCGGCGCAGTGGTATGGCCATTCTATCCTGTATTGTCAAAGATGACAGCGGCAGTATTTCTGCAGTATGGTTCAATCAGCCCTTTTTACAAAAAAAATTACAAGCCGGCCGGCAGATACAAATCTATGGTCGGGTTGAGCAGCGTTATGGACAACCCGATTTAATCGTCATGGAATATCAAATGGGGGAAGAAATGGATGCCAGCCTAGGGCTTATTCCTGTCTACCCTGCCACAGAAGGCTTAAGCCAAAAAGCCATTCGCAGCGCCATTGAGCTGGCCTGGAAAAAGGTACACGCTCAAGTACAGCCCGTGCTGCCTTCTGTGCTGTTACAGAAGCGCAGCCTGATGGAGCATGTACAGGCTCTGGAAATCGTGCACTTCCCTCAGGATTTATCGCAGTTAGAAGCAGCCAGGCGCAGTTTGGTATACGAAGAACTGATACAGGTTCAACTGGCCATTTTACTCAATACGCCAGGCAGAAATAAAGTCCAGCGCCCACCCTGTGACGACCAGCAGTTGCTGGCTGATTTCACAGCTGCATTATCCTTTCCATTGACAGCGGCACAGCAACGGGTCATCCATGAAATTTATGCGGATATGAGCGCAGACAGCGTGATGGCTAGGCTGGTGCAAGGAGACGTGGGCAGTGGTAAAACCATCGTAGCTGCTGCAGCAATTGTCAAATGCTGTAGGCAGGGCCGACAGGCTGCATTGATGGCGCCTACAGAAATATTAGCCCGTCAGCACGCGGCCAATCTATCGCCGCTGCTTAATCAGCTGGGACTACGCACAGCTCTGCTCACGGGGAGGACAACTGCAGCGGAGAGGAATCAGATAGTGCAGCAACTGCGCAGCGGTGATCTGGATTGTCTGATTGGTACGCACGCACTTATCCAGCAGGGTGTAGAATTCCATAATATGGGTCTTGCTATCACAGATGAACAGCACCGGTTTGGCGTTGCACAACGAGCCAAATTGCGCGGTGCAGAACAAACAGATGTGTTAATTATGAGCGCTACCCCTATACCCAGAACCTTAGCCATGACCCTTTATGCGGATTTGCATATCTCAGTGATTGACGAGCTGCCACCAGGTCGCCGGCCAGTCAAGACCTATGCTGTGGGCTATAGCTATGAGCAGCGTATCTACCGTTTTATAGACAAGGAAATTTCTCAAGGCAGGCAAGCCTATGTGGTGTGTCCGCTCGTAGAGGACAGCGATATCGCGGACTTAAATTCTGCCACCCGCGTATACGAAAACCTGTCACGCAATGTATTTCCTCAGCGCCGCGTCAGTCTGTTGCACGGTAGAATGAAAGCTGCGGAAAAGGAGCAAGACATGCAGGACTTTCGTGACGGGAACTGTGACATTCTGGTGGCTACTACGGTCATCGAGGTCGGCGTGGACGTACCCAATGCTACAGTTATGCTGATTTGTGATGCAGAGCGCTTTGGCTTGGCACAGCTGCATCAACTGCGCGGGCGCATCGGGCGCGGCGCGGCGCAATCCTACTGCATTTTGCTGCACAACGCGCGCAGTCAAGTTGCACAGAGCCGTATGCGCATTATTACCTCAACTACAGACGGCTTTCGTTTGGCAGAAGCGGATCTGGAGCAAAGAGGCGCTGGAGAAATCTTTGGACAACGTCAGCATGGCTTACCGGAGCTGCGGATTGCCAATGTATTCCGCGACGCAGCTTTGCTCGAGCCAGCCCGGCAAGATGCGATTGCCATTACACAAGGGCAAATGGACATGCCCCCGATCCTGCAAAAACGTGTAGACAAGCTTCTCTCCCTTATGACATAAAATATTTTTCCTCATTCCACACTTTTTTCTTGAAATCGAGATTACGGGATGCTATAATTATAAACCAAGCAGCAAATACTAGATATAGTATGGAAAATTTTACCAAAACACAATTTATAGTTATAATATTACTTTATATGCATAGGAGAAGCAGAAGGAAAGGAGTCAATTTATGGTCACATCGATAACACCCCCAGCAATCAGAAAGCGTGACAACAGCATCGTCGCCTTTGATGCTCAGAAGATTAAGGATGCTATGTATAAGGCCAGTATTGCTACTACGGATGACGCGCTGACTGCGGATGAGCTGCACCAGCTAACAATTGCTGTTGTCAGCATGATTCGCCAGGGCGAGCTGCCCACTGTAGAGCAGATACAGGATTTGGTAGAAGAAGCGCTAATCCACTCCGGACATGCCAAGATAGCCAAGAACTACATCCTGTACCGCGCCGAGCATAGCAAAATCCGCCAGTCTGAGGCTGATTTAATGGATATATATAAGGAATTAACCTTTACCTATGCCAAAGATACGGATTTAAAACGAGAAAACGCCAATATTGACGCGGATACTGCTATGGGCACCATGCTCAAATATGGCTCAGAAGGCTCCAAATACTTTGTTGATAATTACATATTACCCAAGGATATTGCTGCTGCGCATATCAATGGGGATATTCATATCCATGATAAAGATTTTTACATGCTAACGGAAACCTGCTGCCAGATCGATTTAATCAAATTATTTAAAGACGGATTTTCCACTGGGCATGGATACCTGCGCGAACCCAATAGCATACAAAGCTACTCTGCATTAGGTTGTATTGCTATTCAAGCTAATCAGAATGAAATGCATGGCGGGCAGTCCATACCTAACTTTGATTACTCCATGGCACCTGGAGTGAGAAAAACCTTTGTAAAAGAATACTATAAAGCACTAACCCATTACTTATCCGCAGAACTGAAAATTTCTTTGGCACAGGCACAGCAAATTATCCGCCAAGTCCGTGAGCAGGCGATGCATACCGTATCCTTGTCGGAAAATGCCGCACTGGGAGAAGAACTGACAAAACTGCTTGCAGATTATTGCGATGAACAGCAGTGTGCCAAAATCCACAGCCAGGCTGTAGAAACCTCTGCCTATGAGACAGATCGCTCCACCTATCAGGCAATGGAAGCGCTCGTACATAATCTGAATACCATGAACAGCCGCGCTGGCGCACAAGTTCCCTTCTCCTCTATTAACTATGGTACAGATACTTCTCCGGAAGGCCGTATGGTTATTCGCAACCTGCTCAAGGCAACGGAAGCAGGGCTGGGCAATGGTGAAACCCCCATCTTTCCAGTGCAGATATTTAAAGTTAAGGAAGGCGTTAGCTATAATCCTGAAGACCCCAATTATGACCTTTTCCAACAGGCTATGGCCTGCTCTGCCAAACGGTTGTTTCCCAATTTCAGTTTTCTGGACGCACCCTTTAACCTGCAATATTATAAAGAGGGCGATTATAACACCGAGGTAGCCTATATGGGATGCCGTACTCGCGTCATGGGCAACGTACATGATCCGAACCGTCAAATCACCTGTGGACGCGGCAATCTCAGCTTCACCAGCGTAAACCTTCCCCGCTTGGGCTTGGAAGCCAAAGGCGATCTCCATACCTTTTACCAGCTGCTGGACGATCGCATTGATCTGGTCTTTCGCCAACTCCTGCACCGCTTCCAAATCCAGTGCTCCAAGCGTGTACGCAATTATCCCTTCTTAATGGGACAAGGGGTCTGGCTGGATTCGGAAAAGCTCAATCCCGATCAATCGATTGAGGAAATCCTCCGACACGGCACACTATCCATTGGCTTCATTGGTTTAGCGGAAACGCTCAAAGCGCTGATTGGCGTGCATCATGGAGAGAGCGAGGAAGCGCAAAAATTAGGTTTGGAAATTATTTCGCATATGCGCAAGCGCTGCGATGATCAATCGGCAGCTACCGGACTGAATTTTACCCTGCTAGCGACCCCGGCAGAAGGGCTGTCCGGCCGCTTTGTCCGTATTGATAAGAAGTTCTTTGGCGAGATACCGGGTATTACGGATCGGGACTATTATACAAATTCATTCCATATCCCGGTTTATTACAATATACGCGCTTTTGAAAAAATCAAAAAAGAGGCGCCCTATCACGCCTTAACTAACGCCGGACATATCAGCTATGTAGAGCTGGATGGTGATACCTGCAAGAATATTCCGGCTTTTGAATCTATTATCCGCTATATGAAGGAGTGCGGCGTTGGATATGGCTCCATAAACCATCCGGTGGATCGAGACCCCTTATGCGGTTATACGGGCATCATCGATGATGT
>CALXSV010000161.1 GCA_944391235.1 uncultured Clostridia bacterium
GAATTTAATCTGCTTGATGCCGTACTGTCTGACCAGCTCTATCAGTGCCTCCACCTGCTGTGCGTCATCTGTAAAGCCCGGCCAGGCCAGCAGATTCAACGCCACCGGTACGCCCTTTTCCTGCGCGTAAGCCAGCGAAGCGCATACATCAGCAAAGCGGTAATCCTTGGGTTGGTGATAGGCCTCGTAATCCGCGGCCAGCGGTGAAAACATGCTGACGCGCAGACTGTCCATGCCATGGTCGATTAGTGCACGGATAGCTGCACTATGGCCAGCATTGGTGTTGATGTTGAGTATACCCTTGTTCGTCTGTCTGCGGATTTCTTCCAACGCCTCGCAGATTACCGGATAGGAGAGGCTGGGCTCGCCCTCGCAGCCCTGGCCAAAGCTGATGATCGCATCCTCGGCCCGCTGCAAATGCGCCAGGGCAATTTCTGCAATCTCCCGGCATTGCGGCGTAAAGCAAATGCGCTGCTGTGGTGAATCTACCGCACCCTCCGGCTGGTAGGATAAGCAGGCCAGGCACTGCGCATTGCAGGCCGGAGATACGGGAATCCCTCCTTCCCAGCGGCGGTACATGATGTTCTGTGCAGTAAAGCAGCCGTATTCCTGAGAGCACTTGGCCAACTGCTCTATGATGCGGTTGTTGGGGAACTCGGCGCGCCGCTTTTGGATTTGTTTGTCCAGCGCAGGCGTATTATAGTGGCAGGGATTCCATTTGCGATGCTCATCTGTGGCGGCAGCAGCCACTACCAGCCGCCCTTTTTCAATGCCCACTGCTGTGTAGCCCAAAATAGGCAGCGTATCTACGGATTCGCTGGCTGCCGGCAACAGCAGACGGGTAAAACCCTGTGGCAATAAGGCGGCCACCGCATAGACAGGCTCGCTTTTTTGCTTATACGGGTTTTCCTCCAGACAAAGGAATTCTCCGCTTTCCCGCTCAAAGCCTACTGGCGCGCAGCCTGGCATGAGGGCCAGCGTTGCGCCCTCCGGTAGGGGAATCAGCTCTGCTTTGCTGGGGCATAGAACCTTGTCTCCGCTCATGGCTGCCATCTCCAGCGGGGGAAAATCAAACCACTGCCCGTCTGGACGGGCAAATATCATCTGTGCCATGTATGTTCCTCCTTGTGGCTATTGCTGCTGTGGCTTGGCCGGTTTAATCGGGATTGCTATCCGTTTGCGAATGGTTCGGCGCTGCCATAGACAGAGGCAAAGTAATGGGTTGCCCAATCAGAGACTGGTAAAAGGCTAGCTGCTCCAGACCAATAAGATCGCTGTATTCTATGTAAGCTGCGTCCCAATCCGCATAATCTGCCTGGCCGCGCAAATCCTCCAATCCATATTTCTGCTGTAGCAATCCAGCCAGATAGTGGGTGTACAGAATAGAGCCGCGGATGTTGGTATGTGTGTTGTCCATAAAATCGGTGGCCACATCCAGGCCAACTGCTTCCAGCATCTCCGGCGTATTGAAGTTAATTAGCTCGTAGCCACGCTCCACCACCACATCGCCCAGTGCGTTGATCACCTGCTTTTGCCGCTCATGCTCTAAAAAGGGCGAGGCCACAAACAGCACGGTAAGGCCTTGTTCATCACAGTAATCCAGCAGGTTGTTCAAGGCCCACAGGGAGTTGCTGTTGGGCTGTGCGCGTTCTGGCGTTACGAGAATTTCTGTAACCTCACTTTGCACATTGTTCAAAAAGTTGCTGTAGGTATACGCACCCTTAACCGAGCTAATCAGGGGCTGAAAATCCTCCCAGGTCCACTCCTCCCAGCGATCATGAAAACGGATGATGGGAAAGAAAAATTCAAACATGTCTGCATACCAGAATTTTTCATACCAGCAGCAGGCGGCAATCATCTTTACCTTGGTCCAGGAAGGCTTAACAAAATCAATTAGATTATGCACATTGGCATCTGACAGTGAAGAATCGGAAAAGGAGCGTAAATCCACCACAAACAGCTCTGGCTCCTGGGTTTTCAGACTCTCCTCCATCAGATAGCGGATGGCTGCGGCCGGTTGGCTGGCTGTGGCTATATTGAGACTGGCAATGCCATAGGCATTCCAGGCCAGCGGCGCCTGATAATAACGGTATACCCCGCTGTTGCCCAGGTAAATGACCTGTAAGCTATCCTCGCGCTGTGCATAAAAGGTATCAAGAAAGGTTTTGGAGCTGGCTGCGTCAACAAAGAACAGCGGGCTGGTGACAATCAGCATCGCCAGCAGCAAAAAGATAAAACAGATGATGCGTATGATATTGCCGCGTTTGCTCATGAATCCTCCTTTGCTGATTCGCTTTGCCGGTATTTAGAATTGCATGTAAATGAAATCTGCCGCATTGTAGCCCGGTCCATAGACGCCAAAGAGCAGCACGGAAAAGATGGCAGCCAGCTCCAGGGCAAATTGTACGGGCACCGGCCATTTGTCCACCTGCTCACGCAGGCGATAGCCTTTTTCCTGTAGAATGCCTACCGCCAGCAGGAGCAGCAGGCACAGTCCGATAAGCAGTAGGGCCCTGTTTGAGAGTCCCAGGTGCAAGAGTCCCCCATTGCCCAGTGCAGAAAGGTGAAAATCCGTAAAGCTTTGTTTGAGCATAGCCCAGGCCTGCGGTAGACTGCTGCTGCGTACAAAATAGCGGCCCAGCGTAACCAGCAAAAAAGTGCGCAGCATCATGAACAGGCGGTACGGCAGGCTGTTCTCCTGAATATGGAAAAGCTGCCGCAATTGCTTGTATAGGGGCGCAGCCAGCGTGGAAAAGGCAATAATTCCGCCGTTCCATAGGCCGTAGATTACATAGCGCCACTCTGCGCCATGCCAGATGCCCACGACCAGAAAGACCATTAGGGAGACCAGACAGGTGGGCAGGGTTTTACCAATCCACAGACCGCAGCGTTTTTGCAGATATCGGCCCAGCTTGTTCAAGGGCTTGGACAGAGCCAGCGGGTAAAAGAGATAGTCCTTCATCCAAGCACCCAGGGTGATGTGCCAGCGCCGCCAGAACTCAGAGATAGAGCAGGCAAAATAGGGCCGTCGAAAATTTTCCGCCATCTCTATGCCCAGATATTGCGCTGCGCCGCGGATGATATCAATGCCTCCGGAAAAATCCGTGTAAATCTGCACACCATAGGCAGCGGCTGCCAAAAAGAGCAGCGCACCATCGAAGCTGGTATAGTTATCGAATACAGTGGTCACCAGCACAGCCAGACGGTCGGCAATGACCGTCTTCTTAAAATAGCCCCATAGCATCAGCTGCAGCGCATAGCGGCAGCGGGTAAAATCAAAGCGGTGCGGCTGGTAAAGCTGCTGCGCCAATTGGTCGTAGCGGCCAATCGGTCCCTGCACCAGCTGCGGAAAAAAGGATACAAACAGGGCATAACGAAACAGACTGCCATCTGGCGCGTACTTGTTGCGGTACACATCGATTACGTAGCCGGCAGCCTGAAAGGTGTAAAAGGAAATACCCAGTGGTAGCAGCAGAGAAAACTGGGGCAATACAGGCTGTACGCCCAGCTGCAGTAGCAGGCTGTCCACATTGGCAGCAAAAAAGTTATAATATTTGAGTACCGCCAGTATGCCAAAGTTGAGCAGCAACGCCAGGAGAAGAATGCGGCGCTTTTTGCGCGTGGCCTGCGCCTTAGCCGCCTTTTTCTCTAATCTTTTCCAGTGGGGATTATCGGCTAGCAGCCTCTCGTAGCGCTGATTTTCCCGGCCCAGCAGCCGTGCTGCATAATAGGTGCTGAGCGTGGTGATAAGGATAAACAGCAGGCAGCGGTAATCAAATACCGCATAAAAGGCGTAGCTAGCAATCAGCAACACAATCCAGCGAAACTTTCCCGGCAGCTGATAATAGAGCAAAAACACGCCAGCCAAGAAGGTAAGAAACTCAATAGAAACAAAACGCATGTATGGTAAAGACTCCGTTATAGGACGCAACCGCCCTGTTATTCATTCATCAGGGTTTGGATTAACTCCCACATTGCTGCTGCGGAATTAAAGTTTTCCGGGAGCAGGTCATCCACATCAATTTCAATATCAAAAACATCGTTGCACTCGCCTACAATACGCACAATATCAAAAGAGTCAATCAGTGCTTTGTCTACCAGTGCGGTTTCATGCTCAAAATCAATGTCCGGGCGCAATGTGCGCAGGATTTCCAATAATTCTTTCATGCTTTCTTCTTCATCCTCCACAAAATAGTTATGTCAACATGATAAAGCTTTGCCTTTTTCTGGTCAAGAGGAGATCAATTGTTTTGTTAAATTTTACATTTCTTTCTTTTCCTATCTTCCTGCAGCGGGATTGGGCTGGCGAGCCGGACAAGAGGAAAGCGCCCTATACAAGGGCGCTTTTGTTGCTTGCTGCTGCCTGGCTGTCGCTGCTAAAGGCTGTTGTCAGTGCAGACGCGTTCCGCCTCTTCGATCAAACGAGCGCGGTACTGCTTAATCTGTACGCCGTAGTGATTGTTGGGATTTTGCTGGAAAACAAACATGGGCGCATTATAATCCATCAGTGCTTCAAACCATTCTTCTTCCTGGCTGGGATCAAGATCCAGAAAAGCACAGCGTAGATTATCCGCCATCCAGCGGCTGAGCGTTTCTTCACTTTGCGCATCCAGTGCATAATTGGAGCAGCGATCCGTATCCTCTGGATCCTTGTTGCGGGGAATTGCATGTAAATCAAGCGTAGTGGCCAGCATGGCGGCTAAGGAGCGGCGTAGGGTAGAATACCCGGTGCTGTTCTGCCAGTGCCGGAAGCTGTCCTCGCCGGTATGGCCCAGATACACGACTTCCGGCTGCGGGTCTTGCCAGGGGCTGCCGCCCAACTCGCGCCCGCAATAGCTAAGTATGTAGATACCGCGATGTGTGCGGAAATCCTCTGCGCTGACTGCAGTGAAAGCAACGGCTTCTTGCAGGAGCTGCTCGGTGGTAGCTTTTGTCTCTTCCCAGCTAATGGCCATAATCATATCCTCCTTGGATTTTTTGGCGTGTTATGCATAGCATTCTGGTTTTAGTACTGCAACTACGGGCAGATGGCGGTAATTGCCATTATAATCCAGACCGTAGCCAACAACAAACTTATCTTCAATTTCAAAACCTTGATAATCTATATTGACCTCGCATAAACGGCGGCTCGGCTTGTTGAGCAAAGAGCACAGCTTTAACGAGGCCGGGTTGCGCTTTTGCAGCATGGGAATCAGCCTGCTCATGGTATTGCCTGTATCAATGATATCCTCCACCAGCAGCACATGCTTGCCGCGGATATCCTGCCCAATATCCTTGGTAATGCGTACCGTACCGGTGCTTTCCGTACCGCCGTAGCTGCTGGCGCTCATAAAATCCAGCTCCACAGGCATTTGCAGACGGCGTACCAGGTCGCTCATAAACAAAACAGAGCCGCGCAGAATACCAACCACCACCAGGCGTTCTGCCTGGATATCCTGATAATCATGGTTGATTTGTTCTGCCAGCTCATCCAAACGCTTGTGCAGTGCTGCTTCGTCTATCAGCACCTCACCGATGATCTGTTTTAGATGTTCCTGCCACTGCTGCAAGGTAAACACCCCCCACGCATAGAGTCTTTATATTTTACACAAAATAGCGCTTTGCTTCACACTATATAGCAATATTCGTTTGATTTCCGCAAATTCCTGCATCCTTGCATATTATGTTGTTGTTATAAGGGCATAGGAAGCGTCCGGTGCGCATAGGTATCAGTAAAATACAATTTTACAGTTTGCGGAGGCTTTATTATGGCGGTAAAAAACCGTGTGTGGGTATTGTTGCTTGTGCTTGCTTTGCTGCTGTCTCTGGCTGCGGCCAGTTTGCTTCTGCAGCCCAATGCGCCGGATTCGGAGGAGCTGTTGGCTCTCCTGGAGAATACGCTGGCTGCGGATTCGTATTGCTATGAAATGTACGCTACGGTAGAGACAGCGGGCGGTACGCGTTCCTACTTTGATTTAAGCGGTGCGGTCAGCGGCGACAATGCCCAGCTTTCCGGCACTGTGCTGGGTACGCAGACCGCACTCATGTTCTGCGATGGCATGCTGTATCAGCAGATTGGCGACATCTGGTATGCGCACTCCATGGGAGATATTCAGGATGCGGCAGCCCTCTTTGCCGAGCTGTTGCCGCATGAGGCCTTTCGGCACAGTGATGTCACTAGCTGTGAGTTTGTGCCCGCAGAGGGAGATACCCCTGCACAGGCCATTATCAATGCCACGCCGCAGGGCTGGGTAGCGGATTACTTCCGCGATCCGGTTTATACCATGGTGGTGGACAAACGCGGCAAACAGCTGGAGGAGTTACGCTTGTGTGCTGTTTCACGCGAGGATGAGAACTCGCAGCTGGATATTTGCGTGCGCTTTTCCAATGTGGGCGCTGCTGTACAGATCACACCGCCCGAAGGCGCACACGCACAGTAGCAGGCTGCAAAAGCGGCAGCGTCTCGTAGTTGAGGCAGCCTGGGCAGCCGCAAAGTGATGGCTGCCTGGCTGCGACCTGGGGATGCGCTTAGACCATTAAATCGCAGATCATCTCCGTCAGCTCGGCGGGGTTGTTTACCTCCATACCGCCGATCAGCCGGGCCTGCGCATAAAGAATCTGTGTGTAGCGCGCCAGCTTGTCGCGGTCATTTTCATAGAGGTTGCGCAGCTTATCGGCAATCGGATGCTCGGCGTTGATTTCCAGCAGCATGTGCGCTTTCAGTTGATTCTCCTTGCCCAGCGTGGTCATAACTTTGGCGATGCCCGCAGATATCTCGCCTTCAGAAGTTAGGCAAACAGGGAATTTTTTCAGCTTGTTGGTAAAGCGTACGCCTTCTACTTCCTCGCCAATGATTTCCTGCATGGCTTTGAACAGATCGGCAGCCTGCTCATTGGCCTGGGCCAGCGCGGCCTTTTCTTCCTCTGTGGCCAAATCCAGATCATCGGCGCACACATTGGTAAAGCTCTTTTGCTCATACAGGCCCATCATCTGGAAGACAAATTCATCTGCATAATTGGTCAGGTAGAGAATCTCATAGCCCTTGTCCAGTACCTGCTCGGTCTGAGGCAGCAGCGTGCATTTATCCAGGGTTTCGCCGCAGGCGTAGTAGATGGTGTCCTGGCCTTCCTTCATGCGCTCAAAATATTCCTTGAGTGTGACCAGCTTTTTCTCGTAGGAGGAATAGAAGAGCAGCAAATCTTGCAATACCTCTTTGTGCTGGCCAAAGTCCTGGCAAATGCCAAATTTGAGCTGTAGGCCAAAGGCGTTGTAGAACTCCTCGTATTTTTCACGCTCATTTTTGAGCATCTTTTCCAATTCGCTGCGGATCTTCTTTTCTATGTTACGGGAAATCAACTGCAGGCGGCTATCCTGCTGCAACAGCTCGCGCGATACATTGAGCGATAGATCCGCGCTGTCCACCACGCCCTGCACAAAGTTGAAGTAATCCGGCAGCAAATCTGCACATTTGTCCATGATCAGTACGCCGTTGGTATAAAGCTGTAAGCCCTTTTCATAACCGCGGCCATAGTAATTGAGCGGCGCTTCTTTAGGAATGAACATCAAGGCATCATAGCTGACGCGGCCCTCGGCAGAAGCGCGAATCATATGCAGTGGCGGCTGATAATCATGGAATTTATCCTGATAAAAGCTGTTGTAGGCTTCTGTATCCAGCTCAGAGGGATTTTTGCGCCAGATGGGAATCATGCTGTTCTGCACCTTGCAGACCTGCTCCTTCTCACCGGTTTTTTGGCCCTTTTCATCATATACATCGCTCTCATAATTGAGGTAAATGGGATAGCTGATGTAATCGGAATACTTTTTAATCAGCGTAGTAATGCGGAATGGCTCAAGAAAATCGCTGTAGCGGACTTCCTCGCTGTCTTCTTTTAAATACAAAGTAATCTCTGTGCCGTGCGTGTCCTTTTCGCAGGGCTCAATGCTGTAGCCATCCAAACCAGAGCATTTCCAGCGGTTGGCCTGCTCGCTGCCATAAGCTTTGGAAACTACCTCTACCTTTTGACTGACCATAAAGGAGGAGTAAAAGCCAATACCAAACTGGCCAATCAGCCCGGCGCATTCTGCCTCCGGGTCCTCCTGCTGGAACTTTTGTGTACCGCTGGCTGCGATAACGCCCAGGTTGCTGTCCAGCTCTTCGGCCGTCATGCCGCAGCCGTTGTCGCGGATAACAATGCAGCGCTGCTCCGGATGCAGGGTAATGTCAATGCGAAAATCCTCGCGGCTTAAATTGCTGATGCCATCGTTTAAGGAGCGGTAGTACAGCTTGTCTATTGCATCGCTGGCATTGGAGATCAGCTCGCGCAGAAAGATTTCCCGGTTGGTATAAATGGAGTTGATCATCATATCCAGCAGCTTTTGTGATTCTGTTTTAAATTTGCGTTTTGCCATAAAAAAGCCCCCTTGTCTGTTTGTTTGCTTCTATTATATGGATGCTGTTATCAGCATAAAATCTGACCTTCTTTGATTATAATGTGCGGCTGCTTTTTTGTCAAGCGCATAAAAGCAGGAAAAGGCTGTTCCTTTTCCTTTTCCTGTGGTATTATGGTAGCGGTAGGGCTTGTAGCTACCGCATTTTACTGTGCATGGGGATGTGGGGAATGCGTGTAATAAAAAAGTATGCTGGGCCGCTGCTGATGTTTGCCCTTTTTGCTGCTGTGGCAATCCTCCTATGGTTAACGCAGCATAAGATTTTTTATCTGTTCAATTTTCTCTATATTGGCGGCTGTATTTCACTGGGCCTGCTGTTATACATAAAAAAAGTTTCCTTTGCCCGTTTGTTTGTCCAGCTGGCGGTGGGCTTATATATGCTTTTGTATTTAGGTGTGTTTAGCCGCGAAAACATGCAGATAGAGGGTTTTTGGTACTATCTTTTCCTAGGCGCGTTTGAAGCGGCCACCATCCATTATGCGATTGCAAAAATATTTGGTCCACTGCTTTTTGGTCGCGGCTGGTGTGGCTATGCCTGCTGGACGGCTATGGTGCTGGATTTGCTGCCTTATAAGCAGCCTGCTGCCCCGCGCAAAAATCTGGGCTGGCTGCGCTATGTAACCTTTGTCCTTTCCTTGCTCTTTGTGAGCTTGCTTTTCCTGCTGGCTGTGCCGCAGTTGGAGCGGATCATGTTTCACTGCTTTATCGTGGGTAATCTTCTTTACTATGCTGCCGGCATTATTCTGGCCTTTGCCTTCCACGACAACCGCGCTTTCTGCAAATATCTTTGTCCCATTACCGTGTTTCTAAAGCCAACCAGCTATTTTTCGCTGTTGCGGGTAAAAAATGATCAGCAGTCCTGCATCTCCTGCGGCAAGTGCCAGCGCGTTTGCCCCATGAATGTAGATATGCGGAATAACGCGCGCCAACGCGTGAACGGCACAGAATGTATTCTCTGCCTGAAGTGTGTGGATTGCTGCCCGCAAAAATGCCTGCATCTATAAGGCTGACGCTATATAAGGAGAACTTGCGTATAAAAAGGAGGCTGCCTGTATCAGGTAGCCTCCTTTTGTATGTGCGTTCTTTCACGCTGGATTTTTGCCCACGTAAGCCTGAAAAATTGCCTCTTTAGCGAGCCTCGATTGCTTGATTCCGCTCCAGAAACTGGCTGATAGGAGCGGCGTTTACCTGTAAGATATGCTGGGAAAACTGCTCGGCTAAATCTGTGTCATGTGTAATCCACAGCACGCTGCGTCCCTGCCATTGTGTCAGCAGGCGCTGCATTACCCGCTGGGCCAACTGTTCGTCTAAGCCGTTGCTCGGCTCGTCGCACAGCAGTAGCTCTCCATCATAGGCCATGGCCCGGGCAATGGCTACGCGCCGCCGCATCCCGCCGGATAGCTCCTGTGGTAGCTTATGCACCTCATCTTCCAGCTCCACCGCGCATAGGGCTTGCATAGCGCGTTTCTGATCCCCGTTGACCACTAGGGCCACATTTTCTAACGCGCTTAGCTGAGGCAGCAGGCGATCTTCCTGAAAGACTACGGACATGCTGTTGTAGTCCAGCTCCAACTGTCCGGAGTCCGGCAGCAGCAGACCGCAGATCAGGCGCAGCAGGGTGGACTTTCCGCAGCCTGAAGGTCCGCAGATGGCGTAGATTTGCCCGGGCTCCAGGGTAAAGGAAAGATTATCCAGTATTGGCTGGCCTTCAAATTGCAGGCAGAGCGCTTTGGCGCGAATGCCGCCCATTCTACTTCGCCTCCTTTACTGCGCGGCGCAGTGCTTTCTCCAGCAACAGGGATAAAAGAACCACCACAATGGTCCAGACAAAAACGTCCGGGGTTTCCAAATACACCTTGGCTGTGTTGAGCTTGCTGCCAATGGCAAAGCGGGGTGCAGCGATTTCCTCAGCGGTTACGCCGGATTTCCAGGCCAGACCCATGGCGCTGCCCGCCGCAGCCAGCAGATAAGGCTTGAGCGCTGGCCAGTAGATGTGGCGCAACACGGTTACACGGCGCAGATGGTAGACCTGCGCCATTTCCAGCAGCTGCCGATCTACGCTGCGAATGCCTGCCTCTGTATTGGAGATGGCCACAGGTAGAACCATCAGGCTGCAGATAAATACGGGCAGGCGGCTGCTGCTCAACCATACCAGGGCGAGAATGATAAAAGAGGCCACTGGTGTGGCGCGGATCAACTGCACCAGCGGCGCAAGCAGGCTGCGCGCCACGCGGCTGATATGCATCAGCACAGCCAGCAGCAGGCCGCTTAGCATGCCGATGAAAAAGCCGCTAAGGATGCGCAGCAGTGTGGCCAAGGTGGCGCGCCAAAACACAGGCTCCTGCACCAACTGAACAAAGCGCCGGGCCACGGTAAGGGGCGAGGGCAGCAGCAGATCCAGATGCACCAGCTGGGCCAGCAGCGTCCACAGGCCCAGCCAGAACAACGCAATCAATATGACCTTGCCAGTTTTACGCAGTCGCCGCATAGAGTTCTCCTTGCAAGCCTGTAGGCAACAAAGGCTTACAGGCCGTAATAAAAGTCATCTGCCGGCAGCGCGCCGCCGATGGAGGATGGGTCTGCTGCCAATAAAACATCAAAGTAGCTGGCCAGCGTGGTTTTCATATCTGCGCCGGTGATGCAGACCAGCGAGCAGTTGGGAATTGCTTGTTCCGCAACCTGCTGGGCCGGAATAATTTCATACTGCACGCACAGGGCCGCTGTATCCGCTACATTGTTCAGGGCAAAATCTACGGAAGCTGCCAAATCGGCGAGCACCAGCTCTACAGCCTGCGGATTGCTTTCTACAAAATCGCGGCGTGCTGCCAAACAACCCATAGCCAACTCGCTGCCGCTGGCCTCTTGCCACAGCTGGCCGCAGTCCAGTGCAATGCGCAGCGTGTCGCTCTTCATTAATGTGGCGGTGACATTGGGCTCGGGCAGCAGGGCCAGATCAATTTCACCCGCTGCCAGCAGGGTGGCTACCTCGGCATGCTCGGATTTATACACCAGCTCCGCTTCTACACCAGCCTGGTCCAGCAGGTATTCAATGATATATTGCGGGTTTGAGCCCTGTCCAGCCAGGTAAATGCTTTTGCCTGCCAGATCTTCAATGGACTGTACGCTATCGCCGTTTTCCAGCAGATAGAGGGTGCCCAGCGTGTCAATGGACAGCATGACAATGTTGCCCTCCGTCTTGGCATACAGCTTGGCTGCCAGGTTGGTGGGGATGGAGGCAATGTCTGCTTCGCCGCTGCTTAGGGCTGCCACAACCTCATCCGGACTAGCAGCAACGCGGAAGTCATAGTTATCGCTTTCCATCATCTTGGCCATGGCTACGCCGGTCGGGCCCTTGAGCGTCATAGCCTGGATCGGCTCTGTCAGCTGCTCCTGCGTGGCCGTTGTTTCCGTGCCGTCCTGTGTGGTTTGTGCATCATTGCCTTGGCTATCATTGCCACAGGCAACCAGTCCCAGGCACAAAGCTGCGCTTAGCAGCAAAATAAGAAATTTTTTCATGGATAGAAATCCCTCCCTGTTTAGAATATCGAATCTTGTTTGTAGTATACCCGTTGAGGGGGAAAAAGTACGTTGCAAAAGCAACGTACTGATTGGGCTTTTTCATTTTTACTGCAGATGGCGCGTTTTCGCGCTGATACGCCGTTTGCCTTCCTTGTCTGCTTCTGTGGTAGAGGCGGCAAACAGCAGGGCACAGGCCATATCAATGCGCTGCTCCTGTCCGCTTAGGTGCCAGTAGCCAAACAGCGCCTCCACACCGGTAGCGCGACGATAAGCTGCAGCGCTGACCGTAGGTGGCTGATGCCCGCTTTTGCTGTTGCGGCCTCGGCGCAGTATATCCAGCTCATCCTCATTGAGCAGCGGCTCTAGCTGCGCGTACAGCTGGCTCTGCCGCTCAGCATTTACATAGCAGACCGCCTGCCGGTGCAGTTTGGCCATTTTGCCCAAACCACAATCCAGCAGATGCCTGCGTACCCGCAGCTCGTATACCGCATCACCAATGTAAGCCAGCACCAGTGGGGGAATCTGCTTCACATCCTGCTTCACTGCCTTCTTACACCCTCTTCCAGCGTGCGCCCTGCTTGGTGTCTTCAATTTCCACACCCAGCGCTTTCAGGCCATCCCGGATGGCGTCTGCCATGGCCCAGTCCTTTTTGGCGCGGGCGTCCGCACGAATGGAGAGAATGAAATCCATCAGCTGCTCGGCAAAACCATCGTCCGCCGCAGCTGCCTGCTGAGGCAGAATG
>CALXSV010000162.1 GCA_944391235.1 uncultured Clostridia bacterium
ATGATTAGCAAAAAGAATACCTATATGGCCATTGGCTTTGCCGCCAATATCGGCGGCGGGATGACCTTGGTTGGATCTACGCCTAATGTAGTGGGGCAGGGCCTGTTAGCTGATGCCGGCTTGGAGGTTATGGGATTTTTTGATTTGACTTGGGGCTCCCTACCACGTCTAGCGTTTATAATCCTTTTTTATGCAACCTTTGGCTATACGCTGCAAAAAAAGATCTTTACTTTTCCGGAGGTAAATTCTACGCAGTCCTTGTCCAAGCAGGAGCAGGATGCGAGCAAGATTGCCGCTAAGGGTCCGCTTAGGATGTGGCTTTCCGGTATCATCCTTATTGCCACCATTGCTGGTTTTGTTTCCGGTATTTGGACAGTAGGTACTGTGGCTATGGTGGCGGGGCTGTTGTGCATTATCACTGGCTGTATTGATATCCGTACTCTGTTCCTGCGCATGGACTGGACTACCGTATGGGTATTGGCTGGTGCTTTGGGTTTTGCTGCTGGGGTGGATCAGAGTGGCGCTGGTGCGCTGATTGCCAATACCATTATCGGCTGGCTGGGCGGTGATATCAGCATGTTTACGCTTATGATTGTCTTTACGCTGTTGGCGGCCATTATGGGCAATTTTATGTCTTCTACAGCTGCTATCGCCATTCTTGGCCCGATCGCCATCTATTTATGTAATAGTCTGGGCTATGATGCCAAATCTCTAATGATGGTAATTATTTGGAGTCTGAATCTTGCCTTTCTTACACCTATTGGCACAGCGCCGGTTACCATGACGTTGCAGGGCGGCTATCGTTTTATGGATTATACAAAAATCGGCGTATTTTTGCTGGCCGGCTGCCTACTTATCTCCATTGTCAGCTATCCTTTTCTGTTTAATCTTTAGTCGATGAAACATTACTTATTGAAAAAACAGGTTTTGACCTGCGAATAAATCCACAACTCCGCACAAATGAAAGAAACGATAATAAGCCGGGTGAAACGCTTTTGCGTTTTATCCGGTTTTTCTTGCACGGTGCAAAGGCGTAGCCTACCGCTCCGTTTGGGGTGGCGGTTGGATAATTGGGAGATAATTGATATGTAAAAAGGCATAGCGGATGGTTGTTTGCGCAACAGAGAAAGGGGTATCCTAAGTGATACGCTGCAGAGGATGCCTTGTGCATGCCAGATGGCGATGGCTTATGGGCAAAGAAAAGCAGCTGTTCCTAACAGCTGCTTTTCTTTCAGGCGTTTTTATCATATTCATTTGCATTTGTCGTTGTATCTTCCACTTCCTTGCCGATGCGGCATTTGCGCTGCTTTAGCTTTGCTACCACATGTTCAGAAATAAGGATAATATAGGCGATAACAGCGGTAACAGCTATTAACTTATAGCTTCCTAAACCGCAGGCGATGCCGAGGATGGCTACCAGCAGAATGGTTGCCGCGCTGGTGACGCCGGCAACAGTTCCACTGGGCGTACGCCAGATAATACCTGCACCTAAAAAGCCGATTCCTGTTAACATACCGACCATTAAGCGGGCTGGGTCAGTGCTAACATCTACTCGCTGCGGATAGGCTGTGTGCAGCTCGGTAAAGCCATAGGCGGAAAGAATGGACAGCGCACAGGCGGCAAGACAGACCATGGCGTAGGTTCGTATGCCAATAGGTTTATGTCTTTTATAGCGCTCAAAACCAAACAGCGCACCGATTACAGTGGCAAGTACAAGCCGTAGTATGAGTTCATAATCCGGTAGATGCATATAAGTCATCTCCTTTATCTATATCCTGGTATCAATATAGCATGTGTGGGCTTTTCCCGTCAATCGCGCAATGCGCGTGCGACTTATCCTTGCTGCACACAGATAATAGATTTTTGCATACAGGATAAATCCACTCTGTTGCAGAATATAATCAGCGTGGTAATGTGCATACATTCGCATCCGTATGAGGTGAGAGCATGAGTAACAAAAAGGATAAGGCGCCGCGTCCTTCCCGTATACCGGCAGAGGAATGGGATTTAATCTGCCGTGCACGTACTGGCGATGGCAGAGCCTTTGAGCTGCTGATTGCGCAGTATAGCAAACGGATTTATAATATTGGCCTGAAAATGTTGGGTAGCAGCGAGGATGCTGCAGATATGACGCAGGAAACCCTGCTGAAGGCTTATCGCAATTTGCCGCGTTTTCGTGGCGAATCTGCCTTTTTTTCCTGGTTGTATCAAATTGCAGTCAATACCTGCCGGGATATGATGCGTTCCGCTTACCGAAGGCATGAAAATGTCTTTTCTGATACAGACTATGAGGATGCCTATGCCGGCAAAGTAGCGGATTACGCGCATATGCCAGAATCCGTGTATACGGAAAAAGAAACAAATGCCTATTTGCAGGCCTTAATTGACGGCTTAACGCCGCAATATCGTCTTGCTGTTACACTGCGCGAGATTGCGGGGCTTTCCTATGCCGATATCGCCGAGGTTACGGGTGTCTCTATCGGTACGGTAAAATCACGCCTGAGCAGGGCCAGAGCTGCCATGCAGAAGCAGCTGGCGCAGGACATGGAACAATACCCCGATTTGCTGCGTCTTATTGGCAAAGGAGGTGTAAAGGGTGAAATGTGATGAAATTCGTGGACAATTTAGTGCCTACCTCGATGAGGAGCTTGATGCGCAAGCGCGTGCAAAAGAAGAAAAACACCTTGACGGCTGCGCCTCCTGTCATGCGGCGTGGGAATCGTATTGTGCACTACATCATGCCTTTGCCAGTTTAGAGCTGGAAGAACTGCCGGCAGATTTTTCCGCCAACTTCCGTGCCCGCTTGGCCAAGGAGCGCAAACCCATACCGCCAAAGAAAAAGCTTTATCAGCGCGCTTGGATAAGGGTAGTGGCTGCTTGTGCCTGTTTATTGCTGGTTATTGGATTGGTTGACTGGAGTTGGCCCAGCCTGAATGCTGATACCCTCAACAATGCCACAGCATCTGAGGGGATGCCGACCTATGAGTTATATACGCAGGATGATAGCATTGCCAGTGACAGTTCTGCCTATAGTGCAGGCTCCAACGATTTTGCCATTTCTGCTAATGACGGTGAAAAGGTAAGGGAAGAGTCCTCCAATTTACAGGCTAAAGAGCAGGATATGGAGCGTAAAATCATCCGCAATTGGAATTTATCTTTGCAAGTGGCGGATTTTGAAGTAGCCTTTGATGCTTTATCGCAAATCGCTACGACTTATGGCGGCTATGTGGTTAGCGGAGAGAGCTATGATAGTTACTCTAATGCCTACAGAAGTGGATATATTCGCCTGCGTGTTGATGCAGGTCAGGCGAACGCTGCGGTGGATGAGATTAAGGAGCTGGGCAAGGTAGAGAATCAGTCCTTCTATAGCGATGATGTTACTACTGAATATTATGATGCGCAGGCCCGTTTGGTACAATATGAAGCGCAGGAGAGCCGTTTGCTTGCTTTATATGAGCAGGCTACTACAGTGGAAGAAATCATTGCCATAGAAAGCGAATTAACCAGCGTACGCTATGAAATAGATGCCTTGACCGGCCAGCTCAAATACTATGATCAGCTTACACAACTTTCGGAGATTAGCATCACGCTTTATACGCCAGCCAGCGATACGCAGTCCGTTACATTAAGCGGTTGGTCTGCTTTTGCCAGCGATGTTCGGGCGGGTTTTTTGCGCAATGTAAATGCTGTGCTCAATTTCTTTTTGGCCATTGTCGTTTGGGTGCTCAGCCACGCACCGGTAATTCTTTTGTTCGTGCTGCTTGTGCTTGTGATTTTCTTTTGGTATAAAAAGAGAAAAAAGAAAAAGAATAAACAGTAGTAGTAAACTGCATAATAGAAAGGGCAGGTCGTGAAAATTATTACGGCCTGCTTTTTTTATTGTGCATAAAGTGTTATGATAATAAGATAGCAAGGAGGCCATAGAGATGACCAAGTTAATGTTAATAGATGGCAGCAGTTTGCTGCATAGAGCCTTTTATGCCTTACCGCTGCTCTCGAATGCGGACGGTGTTTTTACCAACGCCGTGCATGGCTTTATGATGATGTTTAACCGCATGACTGCGGAGCGCAAGCCGGATTTGCTTGCCGTGTGCTTTGATAAAAGTCGCCATACCTTTCGGAATGAGATTTTTGCGCAGTATAAGGGAACGCGATCGGAAACGCCTGACGAGTTACGCCCCCAATTTGAGTTGGTAAAGCAGGCTTTGCAATTAAGCGGTGTGCGGTACCTGGAGATGGAGGGCTACGAGGCGGATGACTTGCTGGGTACGCTTTCCGCAATGGCCGTGCGCGATGATATTACAGTGGAAATTTTTTCCGGAGACAGAGATATTTTTCAGCTCATCGATGCCAATACCACCGTCTTTATGACGCGCCGGGGCATTAGCGATTTGGAGGTGTGGGACGAGAAAGCTGTTAAGGAAAAGTATGGGGTTGTGCCGCCGCATATGGCGGATTTGAAGGGCTTAATGGGTGATAGCTCGGACAATATTCCCGGCATTCCCGGCATTGGTGAAAAAACCGCGGTTAAGCTGTTGACGCAGTTTGGCGATTTGGATACGCTTTATGCCAATCTTGAGCAGATAAAGGGTAAATTGCGAGAGAAACTGGAGAATGGCCGCGATATTGCCTATAAAAGTCGCGAGTTGGCTACCATATGCCGTACTGTACCTATGGAGGTGGATATGGAAAGCCTGCGCTTTGACGCGCGGCATGATAAATCCGCACTGGCTGCCTTTTATACGCAGTTGGGCCTGCGGCAGTTGCTACGTGGTCTGGGTTCGGCTGCGGATGCGTCAGGCAGCACTACTCCCTCTTCGGTAAAGGATATGCCGCTGGATAATGAAGAACGGCCCTGGCTGGATGCGGATGAGTTTGCCGCTGTTGCACCCGGCAAGGTCCCTTCCGGAATCTGCGCGCTGTTGTTTTGTGATCATACGTTGCTGGTTGCTCAAGCGGGGCTTGCAGTTATGCCTTTTGATCCCGCTCAGCATAAGTCTATCCTGGAAGATGCGCAGATTGGCAAAGTATGTGTAGACGCCAAGTCTGTGATAAAATTTCTGGCCGAGCAGGGGATAACACTGAATAATCTCCGCGATGATGTGCTGATTGCCGCTTATCTGCTTGATCCTTCACGCAACGGCTATGAGCTAAGCGCCATCCTCACTGAGAACAATCTGCCCTATGCAGATGATGCAGTTAACATTACCTGGCTGCCTAAGTTGGCCGACGCTCTGCGGAAACGTCTGGAAGAGCTGCATATGCTTGCCCTGTATGAGAATATGGAGCTCCCTTTAATCTCTGTGCTGGCTGATATGGAGCGCAGTGGAATTCGTGTTAATAAACAGGGCTTAGCTGAATTATCGCAAGAGTTTTCACTTTTGTGCGCGGATTATCAGCAGAAGATCTTTGCTGACGCGGGGCATGAATTTAACCTCAATTCTCCCAAGCAGCTGGGCGTCGTTCTGTTTGAGGAAATGGGTATTCCGCCTTTGAAAAAAACCAAGACTGGCTATTCTACGGATGCCGAGGTCCTGGAAACGTTGGCCTTAATGTATCCCATTGCCCGCAATCTGCTGGATTACCGTTTGGCAGCCAAGCTGAAATCAACCTATACCGATGGCATGGCCAAATTAATTGCAGAGGATGGGAAGATTCACACAACTTTTACACAGACGGTAACCGCCACGGGGCGCCTTTCCTCCGTAGAGCCCAATTTGCAGAATATTCCCATTCGTCAGGAGCTGGGCCGGCGGATTCGCCGTGTGTTTACCGCAGATAAGCCGGGGGATGTGCTTTTGGCTGCTGATTATAATCAGATTGAATTGCGCGTTTTGGCGCACATGTCTGGGGACGCCTTATTAAAACAGGCTTATATCAACGGAGAGGATATTCACCGTCGCACTGCAGCGGAGGTATTAGCTGTTCCTCTAGATGCGGTTACGCCAGAGCAGAGGAGGGCTGCAAAAGCAGTGAACTTTGGTATTGTCTATGGGATCAGCGACTATGGACTCTCACGTGATTTGGGGATTAGCCGCAAAGAGGCTGCTGATTATATTGCGCGTTACTTTGAGCGCTATCCAGATGTACACCGCTTTCAGAAGACGATGATAGAAGAGGCCAAAAGCAAGGGCTATGCGGAAACCCTTTTTGGACGGCGCCGCTATTTGCCGGATTTGCATAGCCGCAATTTTAATTTGCGCAGCTTTGCCGAACGCGTGGCTGTAAATGCTCCTATTCAGGGTACAGCCGCGGATATTATTAAGCTGGCGATGATCAATCTGGCTGCGGAAATGAAGCAATGCGGCCTGGCCTCCAAGTTGTTGTTACAGGTGCATGACGAGTTGATTTTTAATGTGCCCGCTGATGAGTTGGATAAGATGCTTGAGCTGGTTAAGCAGAAGATGGAAGGTGCTGTTGCGTTGGATATCCCGCTTACCGTGGATGTAAAAACGGGATATGACTGGTATAATATGGAAAAGGTGAAGGAGTATGCCGGAACTGCCGGAAATTGAGACAATAAAAAGAACGTTAACGCCTCTGCTAAGCGGGCGCTGTATTACCAATGTTGCTTTACTTCGCGGAGACGTGATTAAACACCCCACTCCAGAAGCATTTGCGCAGCGGATTGTAGGCCACTTTATCTCCGAATTGGGTCGCCGCGGTAAGTATTTGTTACTTTATCTGGATGATGGGGCAACCATGGCTGCACACTTGCGCATGACGGGACGCTTGTTATGCACGCCTGCAGCGCATCCCTGTCTGCCTCATACGCATGTCGTGATGGATTTAGATAATGGACAGCAGCTGCGTTTTGCTGATACCCGGCGTTTTGGCTGTTTGTGGTTAATAGATAAGGATGAGCCAGATGATTTTACCGGTATGGCCAAGTTGGGCGTAGAGCCCTTATCTTCAGAGTTTAGCGCCGAATATCTAATGGAAAAGCTGTCCAAGCGTAAGGTGGCGGTAAAGGCTGGCCTGCTCGATCAGCATGTTCTTGCTGGATTGGGTAATATTTATGCAGATGAAACGCTGTTTGCCGCTGCGGTGCAGCCGCAGCGTTTATGCTCCAGCCTGAGTGAGTCCGAATGGCGCGCCATTGCAGCCGCTATACCGCCAATTCTGGAATCCTCTATTGCCAACAATGGTACGACCTTCCATGATTTTTTGGATGGCACGGGCAAGGAGGGAGAAAATATGCCGCATTTAATGGCTTATGGACGGGCTGGGCAGGCCTGTGAAAACTGCGGTACGCTTATGCTGAAAACCCGCGTGGGAGGACGCGGTACTTGCTATTGTCCAAATTGTCAGAAGTGAATAAGGAGTTTAACGATGTCTAATAAGAAATGTGCTTTGATTGGTTTAACCGGAAACATAGGCAGCGGAAAAAGTACGGCTTCCCGCATCCTGCAGGAGCTTGGCGCAGGTATTATTGATGCGGATCAAGTGAGCCGCGATATTTTACAGCAGGGGAAGCCCGCTTATGATCAGGTTTTGCAGGCTTTTGGCGATGCATATAGGGATGATAATGGCAATATTCGCCGCCAGGCGCTTGGCGCGCTGGTTTTCGGGGATAAAAGCGGTGTTCTGCTGAAAAAGTTGACTGATATTACACACCCAGCAATTCATCGTGATATACTTAATCAAATTGCGCGTTTTCGCGAGGCGGGTTATCCTGCTGTAGTTGTAGAAGCTATAGGCCTGCTTGATTCCCCCATATGCGACATGACGGATGAGGTGTGGGTGATAACCGCACCGCGAGAGGTGTTGTTACAGCGCGTGATGGAGCGCGATCGCTGTGATGAGGTATCTGCTGCCAACCGTTTGGATAGTCAACTTACCTTGGAGCAGATGTCCAAACGGGCAAGCCGCATTTTTTATAATGACAGTACGGAGGAAAAGCTACGCAGCTTGCTTTTATCCGCCTTTTTAGAAGTAACAGCATAAAAAGCTCCAGATAATTTGTTGCGAAAAAAGGAAATTCATGGATAAGCAAGAATTACTAACAAAGTTTGCCTTAACGCCGCAATATGCCAATAACAGTAAAGTAGAGGTAACAGCATGGTAAAACGAATCGATTCTCTAGCGCAGGTTTCAGATTATAAGTGCAGTTTGGAGCGCAAGTTTGTTTCAGCAGAACACAGTGAGATTGCAGAGGGCCTGACTACAGACATCTATTTTATCAGAACTCAGGAAATTCTGCGTCATATGGGATTAGAGAAAACCATTGTTACAGGAGAAATTTTTGCCCGTAAGCGCGGTGTATTTGCTGGGTTAAGGGAAGCAATGGCTTTATTGGAAAATAGCAATGTTGAAGTTCACGCCTTGCCGGAAGGAGCGGAATTTGCGCCCAAAGAGGTGCTGATGCGCATCAGCGGCCCCTATGATGAGTTTGGCATTTTTGAAACCCCCTTATTGGGCATTTTGGCCAGCTCCTGTGGTTGGGCAACAGCGGCGCATGATATTATGGCGGTGGCAGGGGATTGCCCTGTTACCGTATTTGGTGCACGACATGTACATCCTGCTGTTGCACCGGTTATGGAATATTGCGCATTGATCGGCGGCGTAGGCAGCGCCTCCTGTATTCTGGGCGCCAAGGCTGCGGATCTGGAGCCGGCGGGAACCGCGCCGCATGCGCTGTTTCTGATTGCTGGTGACACGGTAGCAGCAGCTTTAGCCTATGATGAATGTATGCCGGAGAATGCTTCCCGTCTTATCCTGATTGATACTTTTAAGGATGAAGCAGAGGAAAGCGTGCGCGTGGCCCAGGCCATGCAAGGCCGTTTGGCTGGCGTACGCTTGGATACGCCTAGTGAGCGCGGCGGTGTATCTGCTGAGCTGGTGCGTGAGGTGCGCGCCCGTTTGGACCAGGCTGGGTTTCCGGAAGTTAAGATCTTTGTCTCTGGCGGGTTAACGCCGGAACGTCTATTGCTTCTAAAGGAAGCTGGTGCATCGGCTTTTGGTGTGGGCTCCTATATTTCAGGCGCTTCTGCTATTGATATGACAATGGATTTAAAAGAGGTAAACGGTAAACCAATTGCCAAACGTGGACGCATACCGGGGCTTACCTTTACAGATAGATTGATAAAGCTGAAATAGCAGGGACATGTAATACAGCTTAAGGTTCTCTTTGATTTTGCGGAACAGAGTGCGGAAAGCTTTTTTGTAAAAAAACCTTGCAAAACACATCAGGTTTTGTTATAATAATCTCTGCCTGATGTGATGCGCGGTAGTGCTGGAATAGGCAGACAGGTACGTTTGAGGGGCGTATGTCGAAAGGCGTATGGGTTCAAGTCCCATCTACCGCACCATATTACTACGTCACTATGGAGGTCATATTGACGTACAGATGAACTTTGGACAATCTCTGCATAGTAGGGATTGTCCACTTTTTTGCACCAATTATGGGTATTGCGGCGATAATCGGCGCGTTCATACCTCATCCCAAAACGGATATTTTTATTTTTGGTGCATCGATCTGGAGAAGAGGGAACATTTCAGAGTATCAAATTGTTTGATATGAAAAAATTAAGTATAAATATAATGTAACCAGAGAGTGCCTGCTGCGGTAATGTAGATGGATCAAGCCCTCTTCTTTTTTACACGTGGCTTGGATTTTTGTGAGGGCTGTTCCCTCTGCATAGTTTCGCATTTTTTTGCGGTTTCAAACTCAATCAATACGATTAGATGGGACTTGGATGTCTGATAGATAACGAATGCAACTTGAATTTTTGAGTCCTATCAAATGTAATCATATATAATTATATGACTATATTTGAACATAAAAATTATCTTACATTAACGGGCAGCTTTTCAGTGATGGAGGCGCACAATGGATGAAAGAAAGCACCTAATCCTTATCCGTGGTGAAAACAAAACAAAGGATATTCAGTACTGCGAATATAATCCAAAAACCCAGCGGTATAATGTTACCTTCTCTAATAGGAAAACTTATTCTTATGGATTTAGCTCCATCGCATGGTATAAAGAACCGCAAGCACTCGATGTGTCGCGCTATCAAATTACAGTACGGGGAAAACTATTCGAGAATATTCAGAGTATTTTCGTTTTTCGAGGAATCGAGGAGTATTGGCATATTGTCTTTCAAAATGGGCAAGGCCGTACGTACCAACGAAACGAATTAGATGTCGTAACGTCCTGCAGCAACGAAAAAAATGCTATTAATTGCTTGGCCTATCTGCGTGCACTATCCGCAATTAACGAATTGAAAAATAGTAATGGTGATTTACTTCTTAAAAAGCAATACGACACCTTGACTTTCGTCAGTAGTGAATCAGCACTTGCAATTTATCTAAATCCTGAAGAGCATCCAATCTGTACATATACTCGTGATATCATTATTTTCCCATTTGGTGGAAATGAGAGCCAATTCAAAGCCGTGCGCAACGCATTAACAAATCAAATGAGTATAATCCAGGGACCTCCTGGTACTGGTAAAACACAGACTATCTTGAATATCATAGCCAACCTGCTCCTGCAAAAAAAGACAATTCAAATTGTATCTAATAACAATTCTGCAGTATCAAATGTTCTCGAAAAATTGGTTTCTCCGAAATATGATTTAGGTTTTTTGGTTGCTTCACTTGGCAAAAAAGACAATAAAGACTCTTTTATCTCCAGCCAGATTGGTAGATATCCTGACCTATCTTTATGGAAAAGATCCCCCGAAACAGTTTGGAAATTGAGAGAACGGATTGGTAGTCTAGTTCAGGAACTAACCAATTATTTCGATAAACAGGAACGCTTAGCTTGTGTTAAACAGGAACTTGCTGCACTTGAAGTGGAAACCCGCTATTTTGAGAACCTCTATGATGGATTAGAAACGATCGATCCTAGCCGAACTTTTAGGCAGAATTTAAAATCTGTAAAAGTATTGGAAATTTTACAAAAATGTGAAAATTGCTTAGAGCAGGAAATCCCTATATCTTTTGGGCTCAAGGTCAAAAGTACTTTCTTTTATGGAATGTTCGAGTGGAATTACTATAACAATGGCATTTCTGCTGTGATTGCCTACCTGCAGAAACTTTTTTATCTGACCAAACATAGAGAATTAACCCAAGAAATCGAAACCTTACTAAATTTTCTTCAGACTACCGATGCAGCTGGGAAAATGGCTGAATTGACACAATGTTCAATAGAATATCTGCATGCAATACTCTTTCAACGCTATGGTGAAAGAAAAAAACGCGAATGTTTTTCGCAAGAAGATCTTTGGAAAAATCCAGCAAATATACTTAGAGAGTATCCTGTCATTCTCAGTACAACTTTTTCGTCCCGCAGCAGTATGAAGAATGTAATGTATGACTACATTATTATGGATGAGGCCTCTCAGGTCGATCTTACTACAGGCGCTTTGGCTCTATCCTGTGCTAAGAATGCGGTCATCGTAGGTGACTTAAAACAGCTTCCCAATGTTATCTCGGATATAATGAAGAAACAAAGCAATGCAATCTTTAACTCCTATCAATTGCCAAGTGGGTACTCTTATTCTGAAAACAGTTTTTTAAAATCTGTTAGCAGCGTTATTCCCTCTATTCCTCAGACGCTGCTACGGGAACATTATCGTTGTCATCCAAAAATAATTGGCTTTTGTAATCAGAAGTTCTATCACAACGAGTTAATTATCATGACGGAGGATCACGGTGAAAAGGATGTTCTTTCTGTTTATCGGACTCCAGTTGGCAATCATAGTCGTGGACATTTAAACCAGAGGCAGGTTGATGTGACGGTTAAAGAGGTTCTTCCAAATTTTTCGGCAACCCCTCCAGAAAATATCGGGATTATTACACCATATCGAGAACAAGCTATGGCGGTATCGGCGGCTCTGGATGGAAATAAAATGGAAATAGATACCGTGCATAAATTTCAAGGGCGAGAAAAAGACGTTATTATTCTAAATGTTGTAGATAATGAGGTGACTGCTTTTTCTGATGATCCTTACCTGCTCAATGTTGCGATTTCGCGTGCAAAAAAGAGACTTTGCTTAGTAACCTCTGGGAATGAACAACCTAGAAACAGCAACATTCAAGATCTTATATCATATATTGAATATAACAATTTTTCAATTATCGATAGCGAAATCCATTCTGTGTTTGATCTTTTATATCAACAATATACAAAGCAGCGTATAGCTTTCCTCTCAAAACATAGAAAAGTCTCAGATTATGATTCTGAAAATCTAATGTATGCTGCATTAATGGAGATACTCGCCAAACATCAAGATGCCCCATTTAATATTATTTGTCATCAGCGTGTATGTCTTTTAATCCGGAAGTTTGACAAGCTTACGGATGAAGAACGCCGATACGCCAGCCATCCTAGCACGCATGTGGATTTCTTAATCTACAACCGTATTTCTAAGGCTCCTGTTCTTGCTATCGAAGTGGATGGTTTCCATTATCATAAGAATGGAACATTGCAGGCTGAGAGAGATAAATTAAAAGACAGCATTTTTCGAAAATATCAGATTCCTTTATTGCGATTCCCAACCTATGGTAGTGGTGAAATTGGAAAAATTGAACACTTTTTGTTTGAGTGAGCAAACTGTTTTTCTCTGATACAGATTTTTTTCAAAATCGGTGCAACCTTGTCATAGGTGTACAAGGTCTTTCCAGCAACCTCCACAGTGATGCGCAAACAAAAATCTCAATAGGCTGAACCTCTTTACCGTTGGTAAGATGTTTAGCCTATTCCTTTTTAGACAGTTTTGGGGATTTAGGTTAGCATGGTACTGCCTACACAGCAGTCGTACGTGCTATGGGACGAAGGACAGCAAGGGCATTTTGGGCTGCATTCGACCCCTTTGTAGAGGAAAACTGCAAACTGCTTTCTTGGCGTTGAAGGATGCACGTTTGCGTGATACAATGTTTGCATCTGTGATTGGCTATATATGAGATATGGTTATGGCTGTTCATTATAAAAGGCTGTTCCATCTGCTAAGCCAAAAGCACATGGGGCTACTGCTCCATTTCAGCAGCAACCGGATTTTTCTGCAAAGCTCATCACAGGAGGGATAGGAAAAAGAGGATGAAATTAAGCGTACAATATATGACATGACCTAAAATAATCTTATGTATGGAGAATCTTTCCTATGAGCGTGACTGTATCAAAATTAATGGAATTGCCCTGCTTGCGCAGAGCTAAGGTATTGGCAGGCCATAACAGCTTGGATAGAATCGTTACCAATATTACAGTACTGGAATATTCAACCCCTACGGATGTGCAGAAAAAATTATATGACAGCATTGAGTTTTGGGGTAGTGAATTGATTTTGACCGGATTTTGCAATATTGCAGATGATGTAGAGGCTCAATGTGATAATATTAGAAAGTTTGCTATGGCCGGCGAAGTGGGAATGATTTTATATTATGTTGGCCTGATTCTACCAAAGGTAGATCGCAAGCTGATAAAACTGGCGGATGAGCTTGATTTTGTATTGATCTGTATGCCAGAAAATGAACCCAATCTTCGGTACGGCGAGGTGATCCATGAAGCAATGGATGCCATCATTCGAGATGAACTTGATAACCCTACTTTTACGGTAGACCTGCTTGAACAAATGATGAAGGTTCCGCCCGGACAACAAAGCGTTAAAACAATCTTACGGCTTACCAGTGACAGGCTTCGCGCCTCTGCCGTTATTACTGATTCGGAATACCATGTATTGAGTGAGGCTCTATGGCCACGCAATCAAACGATTTCCTGGGTAGATATATTTAGTCAAGCGACAATGCACATAGACAATGATTGTGCCTGGGAAATTCGTGGGGAGCGCACCTTGTGGATATATAAAGCTGAAATACATCCTTGTACTCATAGCCGGATGTATTTATTTGTCATTTCAGAGCGAGGTAAATTCGATCAGATTTTATGGAAGCAGGTGGTTGAAGGTGTCCGCTTAAGTATGGGCGTGTGGGGTAAAACTCATGACCAGACGGATCTCTCGGAGTTGACACGGGCCATTATTCTTGATGAGCCAATTAAAATGCGAAGGCTGGGTGATTTATATCATATTGATGTTGCGTCTTTGCGTGACATGTGGATTATAAGAAGTCTGATGGGAGAAAACCTCTCTCCGTGGGTTAAGGCGGTTGCTGAACTGTCTTCTCTTTATGCAAAAATCGGACTATGTGAGCACTACGAAAATGACATTTTAATTTTTCCTGTTGGTAACCGAACTCTGCGTGAGATGGATGAATGGACAAACGCATTGGTAAAATTTTGCAAGGCAAATAATCTCTCTGTTAAAATCACACGTTGCCCGCTTCTTCAGTACACTTCAGATGCTAAGCATGCCTATGAAACGAATCAAGCATACTTAGAAGATAGTGTCCGTGTATTCCCTTTGCGAGAATTCTTTACTATATCAGAAATTGAGTTTGTTAAAGAGTGTCGCGAAATAGCTACTAAGGGGAAAGCAAATGTACGGCAATATCTGTCGTTGTTGGATTCAATATTGGCTGGTAAAGACGGAATTGATATTGTTAATACACTTACAGTATTTTTGCTGGATAAGAATTCAAACATTACTGAAACAGCCGCTGATCTTTTTGTTCATAAGAACACGGTAAAATATCGACTGCAAAAGGCAAGCGACTTACTTGGATTCCGTGTAGGAGATGTACCACAGTCCAAAAACTTAATATATGCGCTCGCCCTACGTCGAATTATGGGCTAACATTGGTTAAAAGAGAAAAAGGATTTTTAGATTTCCCTCTATTCATTGTCCTTTTGGACAATGAATAGAGGGAAATCTTTTTCTGTTTGGATAATGCTTTTCCTGTGCTGTTTCACTATAATTAAGGACGATTCGACATAATGTCTGATTAGTCTTTGTTCGAGGTGAAAAGTAAATGAAAAAAACAACGGGCTTTGAAATTAAAGCGGAGGAACGGCAAAGTTGGGTCTCGATTACTATGGTATGGATGGGCTCAATGATTTGCGTACCTGCTCTCATGATCGGCGGTATTCTGGGTGCGGGATTCTCCTTAGGTATGTGTGCGCTGGCAATTATTATCGGTTATGCATTGGTTTGCCTTTTCATGAGTTTCATGGGGATGCATGCCTGTGATACAGGTTTACCCACTGCTGTTATGGCTGGTGGCGCCTTAGGAGAAAAGGGCGCTCAATATGTTATCAGCACAATTCTTTCTATATCCTGCATTGGTTGGTTTGGCATCCAAGCCGCAGTCTGTGGATCGTCCTTTTCTTCTATGCTTGGTAGCATGACGGGATTTTATATTCCAGTGTGGCTGTCTTCCATGATCTGGGGAATTGTTATGCTTGTAACGGCCTGTTTTCGGTTTGCCGGACTGAAGTGGCTGAACCGGATCGCGGTTCCTCTTTTAGGTGTTGTCCTTGGCTATGCCTTGATCTATAATTTTGCAATTGGCAATGGCAGCGCACTTGTTGGCTATACCCCCACCGCGCCGATGCCTTTTGTGAGCGGTGTAAGTATGACAGTGGGATCCTTTGTTGTTGCTGCCGCTATTTCCGGCGATTATTGCCGCTTTGCGAAAAGCCGCAGTGATGTTGTAAAGTCTTCTGTTATTGGCGTTCTTCCCGCTGGTCTTGTTGTTCTGATGATCGGCGCGATCCTTGCTATCTGCACAGGCTCTTACGATATCAGCGTATTTCTTTCCACCACTGGATTGCCACTGATTGGCCTGATTGCTCTGATTCTGGCCACTTGGACCACCAATGTTTCCAATGCTTATTCTGGTGGACTATCTTTATCTGTTTTGCTGGGGCAGGATGAAAAGAGGAGTCCGATGACGACTGCTATCGCTGGTGTTGTGGGTACTGTTTTGGCTGCCGTTGGTATTCTTAATTATATCCAGGGATTCTTGTCTCTATTGTCTGCTATTGTTCCTGCTTTGATGGGTGTTCTAATCGCAGACTATTGGATTATCGGTAAGGGCAAGGTGGAAAACTTTGCGATCCGTGAAGGCTTTTTTGCGCCCGGTCTCATTGCATTTATTGCGGGTGCCTTGGTAGCGTGCATTACAGGCGGCACTTTTGCCTCTATTCCTTTCCTGTCTTTTTTGAACTTACCCTTTTTTATCGGTCCCATTAACGGCATCGTGGTTGCATTGATCGTTTACATCATCCTTGTTAAAATAGGTAAAAAAGCCTGATTTACATTTGAAAGGAGTGCGGTATTTTGCGTAAAATTGGTTTACAGGAAGTAGAAAATATTGCGTTGGGCGCTTCCTTGCTGGGTGCAGGCGGCGGCGGCGATCCGTATTACGGAAAACTGATGGCTATAGGCGCTATTAAGGATTGCGGGCCTGTTACACTTGTTTCCCCGGAAGAGGTCCCCGATGATGCGATTATCTTGCCCATCGCTATGATGGGAGCGCCTACTGTTCTCTGTGAAAAGGGAACGGCTGGTCAGGAGTATAAGGTTATTTATGATATGGTGTCCCAGTATCTCGGTAAGTCTGTGTACGCGGTTATGCCTATGGAGGCTGGTGGTGTGAACTCGATGCTTCCAATCGCAGCTGCAGCGCGGTTAGGGCTTCCTATGGTTGACTGTGATGGTATGGGGCGGGCATTCCCCGAATTGCAAATGGTAACCTTTACTATTGGCGGAGTAAAGGCTACCCCTATGGCCTTGACGGATGAGAAGGGGAATAGTGTAATCTTTAATACGATCACAAATAAGTGGACGGAGGAGCTGGCCCGCGCCGTTACAATGAGCTGCGGAGGCTCTGTTACGGTTGGCCTGTATATTATGGACGGCGCGACCATGAAAAAGTATGGTGTGAAGGATATTGTTACCCGTAGCGAAATGCTCGGCAAGGCGATTCGGGATGTGAAGATGCAATCCGATATTACTATTACACCGGAAGATGCGTTTTTGGCGGCAAGCGAGGGCTATCGTCTGTTCAAGGGGAAGATTTCTGATGTACTTCGCGAAACCAACGGCGCATTTAATCTGGGGCACATTATGCTGGATGGTATTGGCGATTATAGGGGCCAAAAAGCAGAGGTTACTTTTCAAAATGAGAACATCGCAGCTACCGTGAATGGAGAGATTAAGGCTACTGCTCCTGACCTAATCTGTGTGGTCGATGCCGAGACCTTTGTCCCTGTTACAACGGAAGCTCTGAAATACGGTAAGCGCGTCATGGTGGTTGGGCTGAAGTGCTATGAGATGTGGAGAACAAAAGAAGGTTTGGCGCTTGTTGGCCCCAGATACTTTGGTGTGGACACGGATTACATTCCCCTTGAAGAACGAGTGAAAGGAGGGAATTGCAGTGTATAAACTTGGTATTGATGTTGGCGGAACCAATACGGATGCTGTGTTGATCAATGAGCGACTGGAGGTCGTTGCGGACATTAAGCATCCCACAACCCCTGATGTTTATGATGGCATCCTCTGTGCAATCCGGGAGGTGTTGGCCGCGTCTGGCGTGGAGCGGAAAGAGATTGCCCAGGCTATGCTAGGTACAACTCAATGCACCAATGCAATTGTGGAGCGTAAGGATCTGGCTAAGGTTGCGCTGGTGCGCATCGGTGCTCCAGCAACTACAGGCATTCCGCCCATGGTCGATTGGCCTGAGGATATTCAAGCAGTGGTGGAGGATTATGTTATTCTCCGGGGCGGCTCTGAGTTTGATGGTAAGGATATTTCCCCTCTTGATACGGAGGCAGCGAAGGATTTCTTTACGCGCATGCGAGGGCGGGTGCAGTCTGTTGCTATCTCCTGTGTGTTTTCTTACATCCGAAATGACCACGAGGTACAGATCGCTCAGCTGTGTAAGGAGATCATGGGAGACGATGTACATGTGTCCGTATCCAGCGAGATTGGCTCTATGGGACTAATCGAGCGCGAAAACGCTACGATTATGAATGCAGCCCTCTATAAAGTGGCTGAACGTTTCACAGAGGGCTTTGCAAAGTCCCTTGCTGATGAGGGAATTACAAACGCTGAAATTTATCTGGCGCAGAATGATGGCACGCTGATGACTATGGAATATGCCAGAAAATATCCCATCCGTACCATTGCCTGCGGCCCTACGAACTCGATTCGAGGTGCCTCTTATCTAAGTAAGCAAAAGAATGCTGTGGTGATTGATGTGGGCGGCACCACAACCGATTTGGGGGTAATCCAAAACGAGTTTCCCCGGGAGTCTAGCGTGGCGGCGACAATTGGCGGTATCCGTACCAACTTCCGTATGCCAGACATCATTTCTATTGGTCTCGGTGGTGGATCCATTGTTCGCAGACAGCCAGATGGCCGTGTCACGGTTGGGCCCGATAGTGTTGGGTATAAAATCACCTCTGAGGCTCTGGTATTTGGTGGGAGCACTGTAACAGCAACCGATGTTGCTGTGAAACTTGGTCTGGCTGATATTGGCGATTCCTCCCTGGTGGCCGACCTTGATCAACAACTTGCGGAAGCCGCGTTGGCAAGGATTAAAGAGATGGTTGAGGACTGCATTGATTCTTTAAAAATCTCCAATGCGGATGTTGACGTGATCCTTGTTGGCGGGGGCTCCATCGTTTTGCCCAAGGAGCTTGCCGGTACATCGCATATCTATAATCCTCCGCACTTTGGGTGCGCAAATGCGATTGGTTCAGCCATTTCCAAGGTGTCGGGTAACTATGAGCAGTTGATCGACTATAACCAGATCCCGCGTGAGCAGGCGCTTGAGCAGGCCAAGGCTGACGCGATTCAGTTGGCTATCGCAGCAGGCGCTATTGCGGAGACGGTGGAGATTATAGAAGTGGAAGATGTACCCCTGGCTTATTGTGTAGGCAACACAAGCCGAGTCAGAATCAAAGCTGCGGGTGATTTGGCTTAAATGGAGGTATTCTGCATGAATAAACAAAAGTTGACCCTGCTTGATATTCTCCCCGTTACAGCAAGCGGTATTCTTACGCCTGAAATGACCATGGATATGACCAAGTATTTGATGGATACTACGGAGGTTATCCATAAGCAGATCACAGAAGGTTCTGTTACCATCGAATCCGAGTATGACGAGGTGTATTCCGCTCCTTATGTCGTTTCTCTTGCGGTGGAGGAGGCAAGCACAAGAGAGATTGATGGCATATTTTCCAACTGCTTTGGAGATCCCGGTGTGCGTGCAATTCGTGAAAAACTGAAGGTTCCTGTTTTTGGCGGATTTGAACCGGCTATATACCTTGGCCTCGGTTTAGGAGATATCCTGGGTATTGTTACCGTTTTAAAAAATGTTGTTCCGATGATCAGGGCAGCAATCGTTCGTGCAGGGCTGGAGCGTCGTGTGACAAGCCTGCGGACTCTGGATATGTCGGTCATCGAGCTTCAGAATCGTGAAAAACTCATGTCCAATCTTTATGTAGAGTGCAAAAAGGCGATTGAAGAAGATGGTGTGAGCGTACTGGTTATGGGCTGCACGGGTATCGTTGGTGTCACGGATGAAATGACAGCCCGCCTGAAAGAGGATGGGTACGATGTGCCCGTTCTTGAAGCATCTCAGTGCGCGATGATATTAACGGAGCTTTATGCCAGAATGGGATTGTATCAAAGTCGCCAGACTTACATGGAGCCACCGGAAAAATAAGTGGCAAAAGCCTCTGAATCGCTTATTTATCTGCAAACAAACAGCAGCATCCAACATACAAAAATAGCGGTAAGTCATGGGATCTTTCTTTTGGGATAATATGCTGTTACAAGATGCATTAAGCTATTAGGCAAAGGAAACAAGTTGCGCAGGAAAGGCAGTAAGAAGCACCTTACTGCCTTTCCTATATCATATAAACGTATTTTATTTAGTTAGATTTTACCTGTTATTTTGACTGGCTGTTTTTCTTCCTGAAATCGTTTTTCTGTTTCTGCTTATGGTATTATTATTTTTTATCTGCTCCATTTAATAAAAACCCCAAAAAGGGCCAGTTCGGATGGGTTAGAAACATCTTAGCTGGCCTTTCCTTTTGAAAACAGAAATCTGTTTTGATATGAAATGCACACGCCTCGGACGTTTCATGAAAAACTGTAGTGTAGATTGGTTCACGTTTTCATGCTATAATACAAAAGAGTCAGTCGCAAGGCTTGATCGTATATTATTTCTTTTTAAGGAGTTTGCTGT
>CALXSV010000163.1 GCA_944391235.1 uncultured Clostridia bacterium
TGTAGCTTGTTGGCTGAACCTATTTTTTCTTATTTACATGCTGCAGCCTGTCTACGCCTTGTTTAATCGGCAAATAATTGAACCCAGGCATAACCGCCGTAGCTGCCTGTATCTTTGATGGCGACGATACCCGTACGGCTATATTTGCTACTTAAAATGTTGGCTCTATGGCATTCTGAGTTCATCCAGTCCTCAACAGCCTGTTCGGCAATGGTTTGTCAAATGGCCAGATTTTCACCAGCCGCTTGATACTGCACGTTGGCCTCATCCAGCGCGGTAAAGCAGGAGCTGCCATCCGGACGGGTATGGCTGAACAGTCTGGTAATTTCCTCTGCGCGAATTTCTGCCGCTACCAGCAGGCTTTCATCCATTACCAGCTCGGATAATCCATTGGCGACGCGTTGTTCAATCACCATCTTTAAAACCTCCTCGGCATACTCGCTGGCCTGTATGTTGGAATTGTTGTCTGGCTGCACGGGAGATAGGATGTTGTTGAAATCATCTGCATTCAGCTTATCCGAGCTACCGGGGTTAGAGCTCTGTGCACTGCCGTCTGTTGTGCCGTCCGGGAAATAGAGGTTTGTGCACAGCTTGAGAAGGTAGCGGTACAAATCGGCAAAACAAAAGGCTGTGTTGTCATTGCTCTGGTTTTGACTATCACATCTTGTCGATGTGCTGTTGCATGAATTTTCCGTGTCTGATACGGCACAACTGTTGTTGCTTAAAGTGTTGCTTGCTGCGCGCTCAGGGGTAGTTGTTGTGTAACAGGGGTTTGTGGTATTGGTGCTTTCCCTAGTGCTGTTGCAGGGGCTTTCCCGGTAAAGCTCCCGACAGTTGGCGCTGGCCGAACTGGGCAAAGCAAATACGCTGATACATAGTACGAGTAGCAAGAAAAGGGTTTTGACGCTTCTTTTGAGGTTGTTTCTCATGAACTCCCTCCTTTCATTTTTATTCTCTAATTTTATAAGAAAATACGGGAAATTTCAAATCCAATATATGGGTTTAGCTGGTCATATTCCAACAAAACCCATTTTGTCGGAAATTGAATAGCTGTCTCTTCCAGCTTCCGACACGCTTTTTTGTCTAAGGAATCTATAATGAAAGCGTGCTAGATTTAATTTACGGAAAGTGGTGATTTTATGTCGGAAGCGCCAAAAATATATCCCTTTAAACGCGATACGGAAACCCTTGCCCAGCCCAGTTATCGTAGCAAGAGTCGTGTTAGCAGTATACGAGTGGATAGAGCGCTACGGATGTTTGTCCTCTTAGTGGCCTGTTTTCTGTTCGGGCGCGCACAGATATTAGGCGGGCTTTACCCCTTTGGTCCGGCTGCATTGGCAGCCGCCTCGGCAGTTTACCCGAAAAAGGGCGCAGTGTTTGCTTTGCCCGTTCTGCTGGGTATGTATACGGCAATGGAGGGCCGCTATTTTATGGTGTATGCTGCCATTATTGTTTTGCTCTCTATTGTTTTTCTACTCTATTCCGTAGATAGCAAGAAGCAATGGTTTGTTGTCCCCGGCATGGTAATTGCTGCTATTCTGGTAAGCAAGGGCCTGCTGATTGCCTTGACTGCTTATACGGATTATCAGTTGATGATTTCTATTTTTGAAAGTGTAATTTCTGCGGGCTTGTCTCTGATTTTTTTAGTGGTTATCGGTGCTTTCCGCCGTTTTGATGTCGCGCGCCGTTTTTCCGCAGATGAAACAATCTGTATTTTTCTGGTTTTTACCGGTGCCTTATGCGGCCTGAACGGCTGGAATATTGGTATTGTGGATATGCAGAGCATGGTCAGTCGTTTGCTGATTATGATTGTTGCCTATTTAAGCGGTGGGGGGGCCGGCGCTGCGGTGGGCGCGTTGGTTGGCATTATTCCTAGCTTATCCAATATCATAGCGCCGTCCATTATCGCTACATACTGCTTTTCTGGCCTCCTCTCCGGCGTGTTTGGTAGCTTTGGCCGCATTGGAGCTGCGCTGGGCTTTTTACTGGGCAACTTGGTGCTGGCTTTATATGTGCTGACTGCGGAGGAGATTAGTGCTGGACTAATCGCCAGCGCTGTGGCGGCGCTTATCTTTTTGTTGGTCCCCGGCAAATTGTATAAGCAGGTGGGACGAGCTTTTGCCTCCAGCGGACTGAAAAGTGCAGAGGAAGAGAAAAATGGCCGTTTGCTGCGTATTGCTGTACGCAAGCTGCGAGATTCCGGTTGGGCTTTTCGCGAGTTGGCTTCCTCTCTGTCCGAGCTTAGTCCCAACGATGAGATTAACGAAGAGGCAAACATTCGTACAGCCATGGAGCAATTATCCCATCAGCTGTGCTCCAGCTGCTCTATGCGGGATATTTGCTGGGAAATTGATTATCATGAAACCTTCCGCGGCATTGTCAAGTTGTTTGATTCTGTGCGTGTCAGCGGTTTGGCGGAGATTAAGGACGCGCCGGATAACTTTGCCAAGCGTTGTCCGCATATCCGGGAATTGATTGCCATTGTCAATTGCCTGTTTGATTTGTACTGCCGCAGCAATTATTGGCAGTTGCAGCGCATCAGCAGCCGCCGTTTAATCAGCTCGCAGCTGGCTGGCGTATCCCAGGTTTTGGATAAGATAGCCAGAGAGATTACGGATTTTGGCGATGAGCGGGAAATGCTGGAGCGAGAGTTGCAACGCTCTATCTCCCGGCGGGGTATGCCGGTGGAAAGCGCTGGTATTAACAGCATCAGCGATAAGGCCATTGATATTTGGGCGCAGTACATAGAATGTCCGGGTGAAAGTTACTGCCGGCAGGCGATCAGCGAGGAGGTTAGCCGCCTGCTAAGTTGTGACTTTTGCGTACACGAGGTGGTGTGCGGCGGTAAAAATTGCAGCAGCCGTTGTACCTACCGCCTGCTGGCAGAAGGCGCGCATCAGCTCTCCATTGGCAAAGCGCAGTTAGCCAAAAGTGGCCGTGATTCCTGCGGCGATAGCGGCAGTACGATTTTGCTGGATGAGGGTCGCCAGCTTCTGCTGGTCAGTGACGGTATGGGTGTAGGAGATACAGCAGCGCGAGAAAGCACCGAGGCCATTTCTCTGGTTAGCCGCCTGCTGGAATCAGGCTTTGACAAGGAAACCGCCATTGATGTGGTAAATGCTGCGCTCTCTCTGCGCGGTAATGAGGAAAGTTTTGTTACGCTGGATATGTGTATTGTGGATTTATATAGCGCTACGGCAGATTTTATTAAAACTGGCGCGGCGGCCAGCTATATTAAACGCGGCGGCACGGTAAAGGTGATCCGTGGCAGCTCTTTGCCTGTGGGTATGCTGTATAATGTGGACAAGGAAATGATTTCTGAAAAGCTGTTGCCGGGCGATATGGTGATTTTAGCCAGCGATGGCCTGTTGGATATGGACCTTGATGAGCAGGGCAGATGGCTGGCGCATGTTATTGAGGAGGCGGTGGTGAACAATCCCCAGAGCATGGCGGAATATTTATTGGATAAAGTAATCAGCATCAGCGGGGGTAAGATTAAAGATGATATTACGGTATTGGTGGCGCAGATTGGCGATGTTGCCTAAGGCTTTTCCTCAAATAAAAGGAGAATGATGATTTTTAGCGAATAGCTAGGAAATCGCTTTTACGGTTTCCTAGCTATTTTGCTAAATTGCATGCCGAAAGGTATATGAAAATATGATTTCAGGGGTAAAATCTTATATAACAGAGGAAAAGCTTTTGGACGGCTGCCATTGTATTGTGGCGGCTGTTTCTGGTGGTATTGATTCCATGGTACTGGCTGATATTCTTTATCAGCTTCGTGAAGATTTGCATTTTGAATTGGTGATTGCCAATTTTAACCACTGTCTGCGGGCGGAGGCCGAGGAAGAGGCTGTTTTTGTGGGCGAGTGGGCGCGGGCGCGTCATCTGGCTTATCATACTGCTTCTGCTGATATCCGTAAGTTATCCCAGGGCAGAAACCTACAAAATACTGCTCGTCAGCAGCGCTATGCCTTTTTGCGGGGGCTTGCTTATCAATATGGAGGCGCTTTGATCGCCACCGCGCACCATTGCGATGATCAGGCAGAAACCGTGCTGCTGCATTTGCTGCGTGGTAGCGGCTTATCCGGTTTAGCTGCTATTCAGCCGCGGGAGAACGGCATTATCCGTCCTTTGCTTAGCCACAGCCGTGTCGATATTGCTGCGTATGCCAGCGCAAACGGGATAGAATACCGGGAGGACAGTACCAATGCCTCTCCAAAATATCTGCGCAATAAAATCCGTTTGCAGCTTTTGCCGCAGCTGCGCACGTATAACCCACAGATAGTCGAAGCCCTTAACACCACAGCCCGCATTTGCCGCGATGAAGATGCTTTATTAGAAGATATGGCTTCGATTCGTATGGCAGAGCTCTGGGATGTAGATAATAATATGCTGGATGCTCAAGCATTTGATGCGCTGGCTCCTGCCCTGCAGCGTAGGCTGCTGCGCAAGGCTTTTTGCCTGCTGGCCGGAGACAGTGCGGAGCTATCCTTTGCTCACGTGCAAGCAATTTTGGCGTTGAAGGATGAGCAAAGCTGCGATTTGCCTTGCGGCTTAAAGGCTTACCGCCGGGGAAATCTTTATTTTGCCTCCCAGGTTCCACCTTTAGTCCAGCATGTAGAGGTGCTGCCGCTAATCATCGACGGTAGCTGGCATAAGCTGGCTGACTGGGGCTGGCAGTATTGTGCCTGTCGTAGAGATAAGCGTGCCTGGAATCCGGATCAGATTATGCTAAGCGAGGAGCAGGCCCTTCATGCCGTATGGCGCACCCGCCGTCAAGGGGACAGCGTACCTTCCAGAGGAAAAAAGGGAAGGCGCAAGCTTAAGGATCTGTTTATTCGCGCCGGGATCCCTGTCCATCAGCGTAATGCCTGGCCGCTTCTGGTTCAGGATGAGCGTTTGCTCTGGATACCCGGCCTGTGGAATGATACCTGTGACAGCACGGTGCAAAATCCGCAGAACGAGGAAGCAAAAAGCATATTGATTAGAATTAAGCAATGTGCTAAAATATAAAATTGTATATATATTCGCATATAATAGAAGAAAACAGGCTCTTTGGTATATACTTTGAAAGGAGAAACCACTTGAAAAGAATATTAAAAAACTCTACGGTTTTTATACTGCTGGTTCTGGTGATACTGGCCTTTTATACCTGGGGAAATCCATCGGAAAGTGTTACTTCCCTAAATTATTCTCAGTTGATATCCTATGTGGAAGATGGCAACATTACTGGCGATGTTACGGTAAGCTATGATTTGGAAACCGCCAGATATGTGGTTACCGGTAGGCTGGCTGATGGTAGTGCTTTTCAGGCCATTGTCTTTCCGGATGTACGCCTGGCCGATTATCTAATAGAAAACGATATTGGCGTGAACTACACCTCTGTTACTGCCAGCTGGTGGAGTTCGCTGTTGTTGACGTTGATTCCTATGGCTCTGATCATGGTGGTGTTTATCATCTTTATGCAGCAGGGACAGGGCGGCGGCGGAAAAATTATGCAGTTTGGCAAAAGCCGCGCCCGTATGCAAGCGGATGATACGCACAAGAGGGTTACCTTTGACGATGTGGCTGGTGTGGATGAGGTAAAGGAAGAGCTGGAAGAGGTTGTCGGCTTTCTGAAAAATCCGCGCAAATACAATGCCATTGGCGCGCGTATTCCAAAAGGCGTGCTGCTGTATGGTCCCCCTGGCTGTGGTAAAACTTTGCTGGCTAAAGCTGTGGCCGGCGAGGCTGGCGTGCCCTTTTTCTCCATTTCTGGCTCGGATTTCGTGGAAATGTTTGTTGGCGTGGGCGCCAGTCGTGTACGTGATTTGTTTGACCAGGCGAAAAAGCATAGTCCCTGTATTATTTTCATCGATGAAATTGATGCGGTTGGCCGCCAGCGCGGCGCTGGTCTAGGCGGTGGCCACGATGAACGTGAGCAGACGCTGAACCAATTGTTGGTAGAAATGGATGGCTTTGCGGAAAATGAAGGTATCATTGTGATGGCTGCTACCAACCGTCCGGATATTCTTGACCCAGCCTTATTGCGTCCCGGCCGCTTTGACCGTGAAATTACGGTTAGCGCACCGGATGTGGAGGGGCGCCGCAAGATTTTGGATGTGCATGTAAAAAATAAACCTTTGGCCAGTGATGTCAATTTGGATGTGATTGCCCGCCGTACTCCTGGCTTTACCGGCGCGGATTTGGCTAATGTGGTCAATGAGGCAGCCTTGTTATCTGCGCGTCATAACCGGCGCTCAATTGGTATGGATGAGTTTGAGCAATCGGTAGAGCGCGTCATTGCTGGACCGGAGAAGAAATCTAAGGTGATTAGCGATAGGGAAAAGCGCTTGGTTGCCTATCACGAGGCTGGCCATGCCGTGGTTTCTTACTTCTTGCCTAATTCCGATCCCATGCATAAAATTTCTATTATTCCACGTGGTCGTGCCGGCGGATACACGCTGTTGCTGCCGGATGAGGACCGCAACTATGCCACCAAATCGCAGATGCTGGACCAGTTGGTGATGTTGCTGGGCGGCCGTATGGCTGAGTCCTTGGTCCTGAAAGATGTCTCTACTGGCGCACAGAACGACTTAGAGCGGGCCACCGCCATAGTTCGCGAGATGATTACCCGCTATGGTATGAGCGATGAGTTGGGGCCGCTGACTTTTGGCCGTCAGCAGGAGCAGGTTTTCCTGGGTCGCGATATCTCGCAGGAGCGCAATTACAGCGAGGCTATTGCCTATGCTATTGATAAAGAAGCCCGCGCTATGATGGATACCGCCTATCACCGTGCGGAGAGCATACTCAGCGCGCATCTTGACGAGCTGCATCAGGTGGCAGCGCGTCTGATGGAAAAGGAAACCATAGACGCTACGGAATTCTACCGCATTATGGCAGGCAGTCAATCCGAATCTTTGGCCATGCGCGAAGCTGCCAAGGCGCTTCTGTCCGCAGAAAAGCAGGATGCCCAATCTGCACCTTCTGCCCGTCCGGCAGATGACACAACCGAGGCTCAGCAGACAACCTCTACTTTCGAGCAGCCTGAGGAGGCCGATGACGAGATCAGTCTGCCGCTCGACACCTGGACGGATAATGAAGATGAACATCCGGATGTGCATATCTCTTTTGAGCGACAGGATAAATAGCCTTATCTGCCCGTTAATAAATAAAGAAAGAGGATAAAAGGAATGAATAAGATTGCTGCCTTTATGAGAAAGAAGGACATTGTTATTAGTGTAGACCGCTATCTGATAAAGGCAATGAGCGCTATGGCGCAGGGTCTGTTTGCCTCTTTGCTGACCGGCCTGATTGTAAAAACCATCGGTGAGCAGTTCGGTCTGCCTTATCTGGTGGAAATTGGAGCTTTTGCGCAGAATATGATGGGTCCAGCCATTGGCGTGGCTGTAGCCAATGCCTTGGGCGCTCCACCGCTTGTTTTGTTTACCGCGGTGATCACCGGTGCTGCCGGTTCGGAGCTGGGCGGTCCTGCTGGTGCCTTTATTGCCACGCTGGTGGGTACGGAATGCGGTAAAATTGTTTCCAAGGAAACCAAGCTGGATATTTTGATTACCCCGATAGTCTCCTTCTGTATTGGCTATATTGTAGCAGATTTTGTTGGCCCTTATATCAATTGGTTTATGCTCTGGCTGGGGCAGGGTATTATGTGGGCAACCGAGCTACAGCCTCTGTGGATGGGCATTCTGGTAGCCACCATTGTTGGCTTGGCTCTTACCGCACCGATTTCCAGTGCTGCGCTGTGTATTATGATGAACCTTACTGGTCCGGCTGCTGGTGCAGCCACAGCAGGCTGCTGTGCGCAGATGATTGGCTTTGCGGTGATGAGTTTTTCTGTTAACCGCTGGGGCGGTCTGATTTCGCAGGGCTTGGGCACCTCTATGTTGCAGGTGCCAAACATAATTCGTCATCCGCTGATTCTACTGCCACCTACGCTGGCCGGTATGGTGACTGGTCCTCTATCGATTACCTTGTGGCATATGGATAACCTTGCTGTTGGCGCGGGTATGGGTACCTCTGGCCTGGTGGGGCAGATTTCTACCTTTGTTGCCATGGGTGGAGGTGTCGACGTATGGATTGCTGTTCTCTTGCTTCATTTTATTTTACCAGCTGCTTTAACCCTTTTGTTCGCCTGGCCCATGCGCAAAAAAGGCTGGATTAAGGATGAATATATGGCGCTGGATTTATAACAATGGCATTTCGCCGTTTACGGAATGAGGAGACTCAATATGGACCATCTTGTGGAATTGTTGCGCCGTCCTGCTCTTGATGGCAGAACCCTGTGCATGGGGATTTTAAATATAACGCCGGACAGCTTTCATGACGGAGGCGCCTATTTGCAGATGGATAAGGCGCTGGCACAGTTTGATTTGCTGGTAGAGCAGGGGGCAGATATGATTGATATTGGTGGAATGTCCAGCCGTCCGGGGCATACAAAGATTTCTGCCCAGGAAGAGCTACAGCGCATTTTACCGGTGATTGAACGTTGTGCAGAGCGTAGTACTATTCCTATGTCAGTGGATACGGATAGAGAGGAAGTCGCAGCTGCTGTGCTGTCCGCTGGCGTGCGCATTCTCAACGATTGCAGCGGACGTTTGGATAGCCCGCTCTTTGCGTTGGCTGCACGTACGCAAGCGCCGATTGTGATTATGCACCGCCATGGGGTAGAGGGGCGTCATGCCAATATTGTGGAGGAGGTTATGGCTTTTTTTTCCAACGCCATGGCTGCCGCGCGGGCTGTAGGTGTACAGGACGAGCAGTTTATTCTTGATCCAGGGCTGGGTTTTCATAAGAATGTTGAAGAAAATATTGCCTTGGTTAAAGCCATCCCGCGCCTGCATAGTTTTGGCCGACCCCTGTTGATTGGCTATTCGCATAAGCGTTTTGTGGCAGCTCTAAGCGGAGAAGTGCCTGGCAATGCGCCGATGGGTAATGCGGCGCTGGCTGCCTGCTGTGTACAAAATGGTGCGCAGATTGTCCGTGTGCATGAGCCGGATTTGTTCC
>CALXSV010000164.1 GCA_944391235.1 uncultured Clostridia bacterium
TATAGCAGACAACTATTTTCATTTGCCTTCGCCTCCCTCATGCTTCCCGCTCCCTTAACAATTGCAGCAATTGCTCACGCAGCAGGTACTTTTGTATTTTTCCAGCCCGATTGCGCGGAAACTCGTCAACAAAAAAGACGCTCCTCGGCTTGCGGTAACTAGCAATAAAGCCTTTACAATGCGCAATAATCTCTTCTTCCTGTGCATGGAAACCCGGTTTCAGCACCACAGCGGCGGCTACCATCTCCCCCAAATCCTCATGCGGCAAACCCACTACTGCACATTCAGCAACGCCGGGAAATTCCTGCACAGCCTTTTCCACCTCAAAAGCATAGACATTTTCTCCGCCACTTTTTATCATATCCTTTTTGCGACCGGCAAAGTAATAATTGCCAGCATCATCCTGATACAGAAGGTCACCGGTAGCAAACCAGCCATCGGCAAGAAAGGTATCCACGCGTCCCCGGTAGCGCCGCAGCATGCTTATACTACGACCCTGTGCCTCGCCCACCTGACCGGGGGCAACCATCCTGCCCTGTTCATTCCCCAATCTCACCTCGCACAGAGCAAGGGGCATGCCAACAGAGTTATAGATGTTGGGATTGCGTATAAATGTTGGATAATCAAAGATGTTAAACAGTGAAATTGCTCCTTCTGAAGAGCCGAAGCCTACAGTCATCTGGATATGAGGAAAAACCTGAAAGAGCTTTTCCACCACCATACGGCTAGTTGCGCTACCAGAAAGTCGCACCATGCGCAAAGACGATAAATCCAGACTCTCATTTGCTTGTATATCGCCCAAGCGGTTAGCAATGGCCGGTGGTATTAAAAACATCTGGGTGATCCTGTACTCGGAAACCATACGCAAAATCGCATCCGGCTCAAAAACACTGGTAAGAATCATACAACCACCAATCAGCAAAGTGCCCAGCATAATACGTAGGCCACCAATATGGCACAATGGCGAGTAGTTTAAAAAACGCTCCTCTGGCGTATATAATCCAGGCAGCATATAGCAGCAAAGCACAAAAGACAATAAGCTTTGCTGTGTGTGCACAGCCGCCTTTGGCAGTCCTGTGGTGCCGCCAGTGAAGATATTGAGAATTTCATCATCCGCGTCAAGTTGCTCCTGAAAACACCAGTTTGAAAAATTGTTATCAGACAATTGCTGCAAACTGGGCAGACCATCCTGAGATGAGGTATAAATCAACATTACCTGCCTTCCGCAGGCCAAAGCATAAGCCTCGGCAGCCTGATGCGCCAAATCCAGGAGATAGCTGTCGCAAATAAGATATTCGCTATCCACCATATGCATCAATGCTGCGGTCTCATCCACTAAACCACGAATGTTCAACGGCGATACGCAAGCCCCCAGCTTCCACAAGGCAAAAATGGTTTCCACAAAATCAGCACTGTTACGCATCAGCAGGGAAACAGCGCTTCCTTTGCCAATCCCCAGAGCATGAAAACCATAGGCCAGGCGGTTAATACGCTGATTTAATTCGCAAAAACTATACTCTCGGCCATCACATATCAAGGCAGGACGGTCTGGTATGCGGAGCCCGTTGCTGGCGATAAAATCATACACACCAATCAAGAGAACAGCCCCCTTCTTCATAATCTTTTTCCCGATTGTCCGCCAGGCAAGCGCCTGCATATAGTTTTGTGGTTAAATCACTGGGGATTTAACCACAAAATACCTGCTGTTCTTGCCAGCACTAGGATAGAACAGCGCCTATTTATACTGCTTTAAGATCTCACGACTGGTGGTATGAATCATAATCTGGTCTGTACCACCGCCAATACGGAACATGCGGATATCCCGCCACAAACGGGAAATCCGGCAGTCATCCGTATAGCCGATACCGCCCATAATCTGCATGGCATCGTCGCAAACCTTAAAGCCCTCTCTGGCACAATAATATTTGGCCAGGCCGGAATGCAGGCGGATGGATATGCCGTTATCCTTTTCCCATGCGCACTGGTACACCAGATTGCGCATGTTCATCAGACGGATCTGATTTTCCGTAATCATTTCCTGAATCAACTGAAAACGGCCAATAGGTTGACCAAAGGCAATACGCTGGTTAGCATAGGTAGCTGCGTCATTAAATGCACACTGCGCATAACCAAGCGCGTTCGCAGCAATAACCAAGCGCTCCACCTCAAAATTTTTCATCAGCTGAAGAAATCCCTTACCCTTTTCGCCTACCAGGGCGCTATCAGGCAGTTCAACATCCTCCAGATACACTTCGTATAAGGTATCGAGATTGCCGCCCAGCTTATGCATCTGGCGCAGAGTAATGCCAGGAGAATCCATTGGTACAAAATACATGGAGCCCCAGAATTTTGGATCTTCCGGCTCGCTCTCCCGACACATACACAACATGTACGGTGTGGTGTCCGCATTAGAAATAAAACTTTTATGTCCGTTAATGATGACCTTACCATCCTTATGTACGGCACTGGTGGTAATCATATTATTGTCAGAGCCCGCTTGTGGCTCAGAAAAGCCCAAACAAAAGGTTCGGTTGCCCAGATGGAATCCCTCACTAACAATTTTCAACTGCTCTTCATTGCCAAAGGTCAGCATATCGTCAACCTGTAGGGCCAAACCCAACAAATGGGGATAGTCCTGTGTGGAAAAACGCTCGGCAACCAGGATCATGGTTAATAAGTCCACTTCTGCACCGCCGTATTTTTCCGGTACACCCAAAATACCCAGGCCAGAATCAATCAACGCCTTGTTGTATTCTGTAACTGGACGATTTTTCTCATAGTGTTCACGAAAATAGGTGTCATCAAAACCATTGGCCCTGCATTCCTCAATAAAAGCATCCACACTCTCCAAAATCAGTTCCTGTTCATCAGTAAGCCGGAAATCCATAATATCCCTCCTAACAGGTTTTTAGCATTGTGCTCACATGGTTCTCTTGCCTCTATTCTTTAACAAAGCCTGACTTTGCTAAAAACAATTTTTAGGCGCCCGCAGGTATGGCAGATAGCACCTCGACATACAGCAAAGAGCCGCATGATTTAGCCAAATGATGGGGCGGTAACGGTACCGGACAAATGGAAAAGGCGCCGCTAGGTAAACCGTACTTTAAATATAGCAGATACGGGCAGAGGATAAAACGTAAAATCCACCAAAGAAAAGAGGCAAAAGCCCTCACTTTTTGGTAAAAATAACAATTGAAAAAAGCCCCAGCTACGACAGAGTCATAGCTGAGGCAAGAAGAGGAATACAATATTTACCTGTATTTTTTAAACGCTGCAGAAATATAGTCTGCTACTCCAACTCAAAAGCGCCTGTATACAACTGATAATACTTACCTTTTTGCGCAATCAGGTCAGCATGGTCGCCGCGCTCAATAATCCGCCCGTTTTCCAATACCATAATAGCATTTGCGTTGCGCACGGTAGACAGGCGGTGGGCAATTACAAATACGGTACGGCCCTGCATCAGTCTATCCATACCAGCCTGCACAATCGCCTCTGTACGCGTATCTATACTGGAGGTAGCCTCATCCAGAATCATTACAGGCGGGTCATTGACTGCGCAACGGGCAATGGAGAGTAACTGGCGCTGTCCCTGGGACAGGTTACTGCCATTGCCATCAATCTGCGTATGATAGCCCTGTGGTAGGCGAATGATGAAATCATGCGCATTGGCCAGTTTGGCAGCGGCAATACATTCTTCATCGGTAGCGTCCAAACGGCCGTAACGAATGTTATCCATTACCGTACCGCTAAACAGATTGGTATCCTGCAAAACCATACCCAAAGAGCGCCGCAAATCCGGCTTTCGGATTTTGTTTATATTGATGCCATCGTAACGAATTTTGCCATCCGCAATATCATAAAAACGGTTTATCAAATTGGTGATGGTCGTCTTGCCTGCACCGGTAGCGCCAACGAAGGCCAACTTCTGACCAGGCTTGGCATACAGAGAAATGTCATGCAGCACCTCTTTATCCGGCGTATAGCCAAAATCCACATGAAACATACGCACATCACCGGCCAAACGCTCGTAAGTTAAGCTCCCGTCATGATGCGGATGCTTCCAGGCCCATTGTCCAGTGCGCTCATCCGTCTCCTCGATCTTTCCATCTACCTCTTTAATCCTGACCAGCGTTACATACCCATTGTCCTGCTCAGGCTCCGCATCCATCATTTCAAAAATGCGGCCTGCACCAGCCAAGGCCATAGCAACAGCATTGATTTGCTGTGCAACCTGCGATACTGGCATGGAAAAAGCTTTGGTAAGTTGCAAAAAGACGGCGATATCGCCCAAAGTAATATGGCTAACGCCACGAATAGCCAGCGTACCACCGACAATGGCAATCACTACATAAAGCAGATTCGAGATATTACCCATCATAGGCATGAGAATATTCGCATAGGTATTGGCTTTGGTGGCATTATCGCATAGCTCTTGATTCAGCGCATCAAACCCCTCTTTATTGGCAGCCTCATGACAAAAGACTTTAATAACCTTTTGCCCGTGCACCATCTCCTCAATATAGCCATTCACACTGCCCAGGGACTGTTGCTGACGGATAAAAAAGCGGGCGCTGCCACCAGCAATTTTAGCAGATATTTTCAGCATACAGAATACGCCCAGCAGCATAACAATGGTTAACCATACGCTGGTATACAGCATAGCGCACAGAACCGCAACAATAGTAACGGCAGAGTTAAACAGCTGCGGTAAGCTCTGAGAAATCAGTTGCCGCAGGGTATCTGTATCGTTTGTATAACGGCTCATCATATCCCCATGCGTATGGGTATCAAAATAACGTAAAGGTAGACGCTGCATACGTGAAAACATATCATCACGGATTGACTTGAGCGTTCCCTGCGAAATTCCAACCATGATGTAGTTATAAAGGAAGGAACAGATAATACCCAACCCATAAATACAGGCCATACGCAGGATGACGGACAACAACCCGTCAAAGGAAGGTTGGGCAGACAGCAGCAAGGGCTCAATATAATCATCAATCAGTATACCCAGGAACATGGAGCTGATCACACTGGCCAGCGCGGCGATGAGGATACAGACAATGACCAATATGATACGTACCTTGTATACACCTATATAACCCAACAATCTCTTAATTACAGCAGAATCCAGCCGGGGAATTTTTCTGCCCTGCGCAGGATTCGCCGTATCTGACGTATGCTTTGCTTTAGGCATCCTCCGTACCTCCCTTCATCTGAGACATATACACCTCGCGGTAAATGTCATTGCTGTTAAGCAGCTCCTGGTGTGTACCGATAGCATTAATACTACCGCCATCCAGGACAATGATCATATCCGCATCCTCTACAGAAGCTACCCGCTGCGCAATGATGAACTTGGTAGTATCAGGAATTTCATTCCGGAAGGCCTGGCGTATCATAGCATCTGTAGCGGTGTCCACAGCTGAGGTACTGTCGTCCAAAATGAGAATCTTCGGTTTCTTCAGCAAAGCACGGGCAATACACAAGCGCTGCTTTTGCCCGCCAGAAACATTGGATCCCCCCTGCTCAATATAAGTATCATAGCCATCGGGGAATTGGCTAATGAAGCTATGCGCTTGTGCCAAGCGGCAGGCATGCTCAATTTCCTCATCCGTAGCATCTGGGTCACCCCAACGCAGATTTTCTTTAATGGTACCGGAAAACAGAACATTTTTCTGCAAAACCATAGCGACAGCATCACGCAGAGTCTGCAGATCATAGTCGCGTACATCATGGCCGCCAACCAATACCTGTCCGCTAGTCACATCATATAGTCGAGGAATTAGCTGTACCAAAGTTGTTTTGGAGGAACCTGTGCCGCCCAATATACCAACCGTTGCGCCACTGGGAATATCCAAATTGATTTCCGAGAGACTAAGCTTACCTTCTTCCGTATGCTCCGTATCGTTGGCTGCACCATAACGGAAGGACACATTGCGAAAGGAAACGGAGCCATCTGGAACTGCATATAACGGTGCATCTCCATTCACAATACTGGGCTCCTCATCCAGCAACTCGCAAATGCGCTCGGCGCTAGCACGGGAAATCGTAATCATAACAAAGATCATGGACAGCATCATCATGCTCATCAGAACCTGCATGGCATAGGTCATCAGGCTCATCAACTGCCCTGTGCTCAGGCTGCCACCTACAATCATACGCGCGCCAATCCAGCTAATCAACAGCATACAGGTATAAGCCGCAGTCTGCATAAGCGGCGTACCACCAGCGAGAATTTTTTCCGCCTTGGTAAACAAACGGTAAATGTGCTGCGATACAACAGAAAATTTACCGATTTCATGCTCTTCCCGTACATAGGACTTAACGACCCGGATGCCATGCAGGTTTTCTTCTACCACATTATTCAGTGCGTCATAATAAGTAAAAACCCGTTCAAACATGGGATGTACACGACTCATAATCAAATACAGGCCCACCGCCAGAACAGGAATAATAAAAACATACATCATTGCCAGACGCGCACTGATGCGAAAGGACATGATCAGGGAAAAAACCAACATCATGGGACAGCGTACGGCCACGCGGATAATCATCATAAAAGCCTGCTGCACATTGGTGACATCCGTAGTCAAACGGGTAACAATACCACCGGTAGAAAATTTATCTATGTTGGCAAAAGAGAAATCCTGCACCCGGTAAAACATATCCTGACGCAGATTGGTAGCAAAACCCGCGGAAGCCTGTGCGCATAACCGGCCGGCCAACACACCAAAGGCCAACGAGCACAATGCCATAAGCACCAACACCAGGCCAAGCTGCCAGATTACAGTCAGATTGCCCGCATCAATTCCCTTATCAATCAAATCCGCCATAACAAGCGGAATCGCCACTTCCAAGACAACCTCTCCTGCTACCGTAACCGGCGTGAGAATTGCCTGCCGTTTATATTGGCGAATACTTTTGGCTAATTTTTTTATCATTCTTTCCTCCTTACTCAAAACCTCCTCAGTATTTTTATTTAATACGCAACGCAATATCTTTTAATTTTATCTCGCAGCAAGCCTTCTGTCAAGATCTGCCAAGTGAAGAATAGCTGAACAAACAAAAGCCTAACGCTGATTGAGAATATCCTGTGCCTCCGCCTCGCTAAGATAGCCACAACTGATCATGGCAGATAGCACCTGCTCCTGCCGCTGTGCAGCCAGATCCGGATTCGCATCCAGAGAATACACAGATGGAGCATTGGGAATCCCCGCCAGCATAGTGGCCTCATAAGCATTCATTTCCGAGGGCTCTTTACCAAAGTAGCCCTGGCAGGCATCATACACACAATAATAGCCACTACCAAAGTAGATTGTATTCACATATAATTCCAGTATTTTATCCTTACCATATTCTTGCTCCATAGCCAGCGCGGTAAAGGCCTCAGCAGCTTTACGCAACAGGTTCTGATCCATGGAAAAATAAAGATTCTTGGCCAGCTGCTGCGTAATGGTACTGCCTCCCTGTACCAGCGCTTTGGACTGAATATTGGTGACAATAGCCCGCATCAGAGCCAGCACATCAATCCCATGGTGTGAATAAAACCGACTGTCTTCCACAGCGACCACCGCCTTGAGATAAATATCCGGCAACTGCTCCAATGTGGTGTAATTTTCCTCTGCCTCAATGGCAGCCGCCATATCGGCCAAGCTGGTTTCAGCAACCACTGCCCGGTAATCCACATAGCCCTTAATGGCCAAGGCTGCCACAGCCACAAGAACCAGCAGCAACACGCACAGCAACACGGTTTTAATGATTTTACCTATAAAACGCATGTTCATATTCCTTCCTAATATATGTCCCCCAGTAAAAATTCCCCATAACATTATAGCGGAGCGCAAACAGCAGAGCGTTTCCGCTCTGCTGAAACCCTGCCTGATTTACAGTTTGCCAAACAGTTTGCGTCCCAAAACAACACGCTGAATCTGGTTGGTTCCTTCTACAATCTGCAACAGCTTGGCCTCGCGGAAGCGCCTCTCCTGCGGATATTCTTTCATATACCCAGCACCGCCGCACACCTGAATGCCGTCTGTGCAGACCTCCATACAAATATCAGTAGCATAACACTTGGCCATAGCGCCTAACTTGGTTGCGTCTGGATGCCCCTGGTCAAACAGGCAGGCTGCCTTATAAACCAGATGGCGGGCAGTTTCCACTTTAATCGCCATATCACAAATCATCCATTGCAAACCCTGATTAGCCGCAATCGGCGCGCCAAACTGATAACGCTCCTTGGCATACTGAATGGCAAAATCCAAGGAGCCCTGCGCCAGGCCAACGGCAATACCGCCCACGCCAACGCGGTTCTTTTCCAAAGACTGCATAGCCAAACGGAAGCCCTCTCCTTCACCACCAATGCGGTTGGCTACCGGAACCTTAACATCCTCAAAATAGACTTCGCAGGCAGAGGCGCCCTTAGCGCCCATTTTGGATTCTTTTTTGCCTACGGTAATGCCGGGAGAATCCATCTCTACAATCAAGGCGTTGATGCCTCGGGTACCAGCTTCCGGATTGGTCTTACAAATGAGGATACACAATTCGCTTTGCTCAGCAAAGGAGATATACCGTTTGTTGCCATTGACAATATAACAATCGCCCTCTCGGATTGCGGTTGTTTTAATCGAGGCAGCGTCAGATCCGGAATCCGGCTCAGTTAAAGCAAAGCAGCATTTCTGCTCCCCACTAGCCAACCGGGGCAGATATTTTTCTTTCTGCTCTGGCGAGCCAAACATAACCAGAGGCAGAGGTAGCATAGAGGCGCCGCTCAGCATAGCGCAGGTTGTGTCAACACGAGCCAACTCTTCCTGCATGCAAACGATATCGAGAAAGCTGGAGCCGATGCCGCCATATTCTTCTGGATAACACATGGCAACAAGGCCCTGTTCCACGAAAGCCTGCCACACGCTATCCGGAATATGGCCCTCATCGATCTCAGCAAGATACGGCTTGATCTCTTTTTCGGCCATTTTTCTGACCATATCTTTGATCATATACTGTTCTTCAGTAAGGTCGTACTGTTTGTAATCCAAAGCTTCTGCTCCTTTCTTACACATATCGCTAAATAAAGCCAACTTTCTATATTATAACATAAATTCGTCCGAATGGCAATTTTCTATACAGTGCAGGTAGAACAAGGCTTAAAGCTCTACCCTCTGCTGCAGATCAGACTGCGCCCGACGGGCATTCTCTTGCGCCTGTAAGCGATGCAACCTGGTAAACTCTCGCCGCATAAACAAGACGGCCAGCACAAAAGCCACAAAATCGGCAATCGGCCCAGCATACATAACGCCATCAATCCCCCATAACCTGGGCAAAAGCAGCAACAGAGGTAGCAGAAACAGAAATTGCCTCGTTAAAGAGATTACAGCACCGGTTTTGGCTTTGCCAATGGAGGAAAAAAAGTTCCCCGTTACCGGCTGAATCCCATTCACACAGGTCATCATCATATACACACGCAAATAGCGCACGCCAAATTCAAAATATAACGCTGAGCCTGTGCCAAACAGACTGATAATCTGCCGTGGAATCAGCTGAAAACAGGCAAAAAACAATAGGTTGATGCAGGTAATGGCAACAGCGGCGCGCATATAGGTCTCACGCACGCGGTCATAATTGCGCGCGCCATAGTTATAACCATGAATTGGCTGACACCCCTGGGCAATCCCCACAGCAAAGGCAATCATCAAAAAGTTTAGCTTCCCGGCAATTCCCACGCAAGCAATGGGTATATCCGTACCAAAACGAGACAGCGCACCATAATATTTCAGCGTATTGTTCATAACAATATTTACAATTGTAAAGGAAATCTGATTTATCATGGAAGCCATGCCTAAAGACACAATATTGCCCAGGTAGGATAGCCGAGGGCGCAGATATTTATAAGATAATTTCACAGAGGTAAAACGTGGAAAATAAAGCACAATCAGCATACCGGAGAGAAACTGGCCGATAATGGTAGCCCAGGCTGCACCAGCAATCCCCATTTGAAAACCAAAAATAAACACGGCATCAAGAATTACGTTTAAAATCGCACCGCTCAGAATACCCACCATGGCATAACGGGGACTGCCGTCTGCACGCACCAGCATACTACCGCCTGTGCTCATCACCAGGAAGGGAATGCCCAGCGCAGTAATGGAAACATAGGTTTGAGCAAAAGGCATAATATCCGGAGTACAACCAAAGACCAGCAATAAGCGGTCGCGAAACAGCAATACAACAGCAGCTAGGGCAACGCCGAAAAGGATTAGATAAGCAATGGCATTCCCAGCACAATAAGCGGCGCCCTCCACATCCTTACGCCCCATACGCAGGTTAAAGTTAGAAGATCCACCGATACCGCACAGCAGTGCCGCAGCCGTACAAAGATTAACGAGCGGAAAAGCTACGGTTGTAGCGCCGTTTCCCAGCAGGCCGACGCTCTGTCCGATAAAAATCTGGTCAACGATATTGTATACAGCGCTGACCAGTTGACTGATAACTGCGGGAATAGCAAATTTTAGAATCAACTTGCTGATATTTTCCGTCCCCAGTTGTTGTTGATGAATCGCTTGCGCCATTTTTTACACCATCCATTTGTCTTCACTCACATGCATAAGTTAGATGCCTGATTTACATATCAGGCACGCCCGCCTCATCTGTAAACGGCGCAGCTACCTGCTGTTGCTCCAGCTGCTTAAGCTGTCTGCCTACAGTCAATTGCATAGTCACATAGCAGGCGGTACCACCAATCAGCTCCGATATGGGCTCAGAAAGAAAAACGCCGGCCACGCCCAGATTAAAAGCAAGCGGCAAAAACATTGCCAGCGGAATAACCAGCACCACCTTGCGTAGCAAAGAAAAACTAACTCCGTATTTGGAGCGGCCCAAGGCGATAAACACATTCTGTCCGGTCATCTGCAAAGCCATGGCCGGCAACAAACAGAAAAACCAACGAATAGCGGACGAAGCAACTGGCATTAAGGCGGGCTCATTGTTAAATATGCGAATAAAAACCGTGGGAAAGGCCATGATGATTGCCCATAAAGCAATTAAATAAATCAAACAACATAAAAATAACAGCCGTATACATTCACGCACACGACTATATATGTGAGCCCCATAATTATAGCCAATGATGGGTTGCGCACCGCTGGTTACTCCATGTATGGGCATGTAAAGAATTTCTCGCAAAGAGGAAATCACCGTCATGGCGCTCACCCATATGTCTCCGCCTAACCTTTGCAGCTGCATATTATAAATCATCACCATAGCGCTGTTCGTCACCTGAAAGGTAAAGCCGGTCACACCCAAAGCCATAATACGGCCAACCAGCTTAGGCCGCAAATACAAATTGCGCCATTGCAGCCGCACAACTGCCTTTTTACCGGTTAAAAACAGCAATACCCACAAAGCGGAGCAAAACTGGGCAATAATAGTAGCCAGCGCTGCGCCACGCACACCCATATGAAAAACAAAAATAAAAATAGGGTCGAGAATAATATTGATGATTGCACCAATGGAAACTGTGCACATACTAATCCCAGCATAGCCCTGTGCGCTTATAAAGGGATTCATACCCAGAGAGGTAAGAACAAAAACAGATCCCAGCAGATAGATATCCAAATAGTCGTTGGCATAATCAAAGGTTGCGCCAGAGGCGCCGGTCAACCATAGGACTTTTTCTTTGAGCAGATAGCCAAGAAAGGTCAGCAGAACGCCAAAAATCAGCAGCATAGCGTAAGCATTCCCCAAAATAAGCTCGGCTTCCCGCTCATTTCCTTTGCCACGGGCGATGGAAAACAGCGGTGCGCCACCAGTAGAGCACAGGTTTTGAAAGGCGCTGACCATAACGGTAATGGGAAAAGCTAGACCAATACCAGTCAGAGCAATACGGCCGGTATAGGGAATATGTCCAATATACATGCGGTCCACTACACTATACAGCACATTTACCAGCAGGGCCAGAGTGAGTGGCGTAGAAATTCGTATCAACTGCGATAAAACGCTGCCCTGTGTAAAATCACCTTCTGCGTCATGATGTACATGAGTAGACATAAAGCAGCCTCCTTTTGGCATAACCAGAAATAGAGATGCCACTGTGGAAAAAGACAAGGCAATCCCCCCTGCTTGCGTACGCCTACAGTACGGCAGCAGAGGGGGATTTTGCTCACACCTGCGACACGCAGGCCAACCGATCAGTTTACACTCAGCAATAGATCGCCATAGGTCGGCATAGGCCAGGCAGATGCAGCAGTTAAGGTTTCCATTTCATCCACATAAGCACGCAGCTCTTCCATACGCGACAACACACTATCCTTATAAAACATAGCTAGCTCCTGAATGTCGCCAATGGCAGCCGTCTTTTCCAGTACCGCCTTCATTTCTCCGGCTACGCGGTAGGCATCCTGCAACAGCACGGAGAGCCGGCTTACCGTATCCTCCTCAAAGGAGCAGGGAGCCTCCGGAACAAATGCACGGCGGCTTATGGCAGCGGTGGAAAGCTCTGCACAGTAAGCGCTTACCGCCGGGAAAATATCACGGTACACCATCTCAAGCATGGTACGCGCCTCAATATTGCGAATCTTGCAGTAGCCCTCCAGCTTGATTTCATAACGGGCACGAATTTCCACTTCAT
>CALXSV010000165.1 GCA_944391235.1 uncultured Clostridia bacterium
GGGAAAGGGGGGAGATGTCGGTGGTCGCCGCACCTCACCAAAAAGGCGATGGGTAGTGGAGCGGGCAATGCGATTTGAACCCTCGACTGCGACCTTGGCAAGGTCGCACTCTACCACTGAGTTATACCCGCAAATGGTGCCGCGGGGCGGAATCGAACCACCGACACGGGGATTTTCAGTCCCCTGCTCTACCAACTGAGCTACCGAGGCAAAATGGCGACGCAGATGGGACTCGAACCCACGACATCCAGCGTGACAGGCTGGCACTCTAACCGACTGAGCTACTGCGCCTTATATGGTGGGCGATGACAGGCTCGAACTGCCGACATCTTGCTTGTAAGGCAAGCGCTCTCCCAACTGAGCTAATCGCCCGACTGGCTATTGGGCTGTAAACCCGACAGCTATTTCATTATAACCGAAGAATAGTGGATAGTCAAGCACTTTTTTGCAAAATTTTACCCTTTTTGGCCTTGACCTTAATTCTGACGCATCGCCGCAGCAATCCCTGCTATACGCCCTGATGACCAGGCTACCTGCAAGTTATAGCCACCAGTATAGCCGTCTATATCAAGGACCTCTCCAGCAAAGTACAGTCCCTCTGCCAGTTTGGAGGACATATCCTTGGGAGAGACCTCTTTGATACATACGCCGCCTGCTGTAACAATGGCCTCACTGATTGGCCGCGTTCCTTTAATGGTCATGGGTAAGCCCTTCAGCAGCTTGCCAATATGTTGCCGCTCCTCCCGGGTTAACTGGTTGACCGCTTTATTCGCAGGAATGGCTGACAGCTGGATAAAAACAGGAATGAGTGAGGCGGGAAGTAGCTCTCCCAGGCTGTTAGCGTAAATCTTCCGCGAGAATTTTTGCATGTTGCGCTGCAGCCGCTCGTCTAGCTGTTCCTGACTGAGCGCCGGTTTTAAATCTAGGGATAAACGCAGGGGCGCGCTAGTCTTTTGCTGCTTGCACACTGTACGTGAAAGTGTAAGAACAATGGGCCCGGTTATGCCAAAATGTGCAAACAGCAACTCGCCAAAGGCTTTATCCACTACAGCATTTTCGCGCAGTAAGCGTAACTCGACATTTTTTAGGCTAAGTCCGGACAGACTTTTTGGCCAGTCCTCCAACGTTTCTATGGGCACCAGTGCGCCCACCGGTGTAATAATATGGTGACCAACCTGCTCTGCCAGTAAATAGCCATCGCCAGTACTGCCTGTGGCTGGATAGGAAAGTCCACCAGTAGCAAGGATCACCGCATCTGCAGCATGAAAAGCCCCGCTGTATTCATATACGCCGTGTATTTTCCCATCTGTAATGGCTAGCTTTTTTGCACGCCGATTATAGCAGAGCTCTACCTTTAGCTCTGTCAGTTGCTTTTCCAGTGCTTCTATCACATCCTGCGCTTTGTCGCTGGCGGGAAACACCCGGCGGCCTCGCTCTGTTTTTAAAGGAAGGCTACAGCGTTGCTCAAAGAAAGCCATAGTATCAAAGGCATCCCAGCGGGAAAAGGCGCTGTATAAAAAGGAGCCGTTGCCGGGGATGTTTTTGATCAGCTCTTGCCGACCCGCATTGTTGGTGATGTTGCATCGACCTTTGCCGGTAATGGCGAGCTTTCGTCCCAGCGATTTGTTGCGCTCCCATAACTGTACACTTGCTCCATATTCAGCCGCGGAGATGGCTGCCATGATACCGGCCGGACCTCCGCCAATGACAATAATTTTTGCACTCAATATTCTATACCTCTCCGTGCCTGGATGCCTTGCTGATAGGGATGTTTTACCTCCTGCATATCCGTCACATAGTCTGCCAGGGCCATTAGCGCAGGCGTTGCGTTTCGTCCGGTGATGACTAGCTCCTGGGTATGCGGCTTGCTCTGTATCAGCTCTACGGCCTCGCACTCGCTTATCAGTTCAAAGAAAATGGCATTGCTAAGTTCATCAAGAACCAGCAAGTCAATAGAATCGCGCATCAACTGCCGCGCCTGCTCCATGGCGCATTTTGCTAGCTGTACATTTTCCTCATCCGGAGCAATGCCTTTTTTGAGGAATTTTGTACCACCGTAGGAGAATACGGGAATTCCCAATTGTTGAAAGGACCGGATTTCTCCATATCCCTCTCCCTTTTTCATAAACTGAACAATGGCGGTTGTTAGGCCGCAGCCATGCGCTCGTAAGGCTAAGCCAAAGGCAGCAGTGCTTTTGCCCTTGCCATTCCCCGTGTATACATGTGTCAGCCCGAGCCTGTCCTGCGCTGTGTGCATATTCCTACCCCTTTTTACAGTTTTTTCAGCCGCTGTACCTCGCTGGCAGATAACTCTCGCCATTCGCCCAAACGCAAATCTTTTACATCCAAAAAGGCCAGTTTGGTTCTTTTTAAGCGTTGTACGGGGAAGCCTATAGCCTCCATCATTCTTCGTACCTGCCGGTTACGGCCCTCATGTATAGTTAGCTCCACCCATGTGGTAGTGCCCTTGCGGCGCACAATATTCGCTTTAGCTGGTGCGGTCCATCCATCGCGCAGTCGCAGTCCACGACGCAGTTTCTCCATTGCTCTGTTATCCGGATAGCCTTCAATTTCAGCTAAATAGGTCTTTTCAACTGCGTGTGAGGGGTGGAGAAGATGATGCGTTAACGCTCCGTCGTTTGTCAGCAGCAGTAGGCCAGCTGTATCATAGTCAAGTCTGCCTACCGGATAGATGCGCTCACTTACGCCGTCTATCAAATCAAGTACGGTACGCCGACCGCGGTCATCTTGCGCTGAGCAAATATAGCCGCTTGGCTTGTTGAGCAGGATATAACGTAGTTGCACCGTACCGCCGATTAATTGATTATCAACGCGCACCTGATCCTTGCCTGGCTGAATTTTCAGGCCCATTTCCTGCACAACCTTTTTGTTGACAGATACGCGACCATCTTGAATCAGTTGTTCTGCACTGCGGCGACTCGCCACGCCGTGTTCTGCTAAATATTTTTGTAATCTTACTTCTTTTTTATCATTCATGTTAGCAATTATAGCATATATTTATTCCTGCGTCATCCATATCAGCAGGAAATAAGCACCATTGCGCAGAAAATAGTTTAGAATTAAGTCGATTTATATCGGTAAGGAGATGCACTATGGCTGGAATAAGGTCTATTTTTGCGCGTTACCGTTTGGTACCACTAATTGTAGTGGGCATCGTTTTTATGGTTGTTTTTTTCCTTCTGGCGCTGCTAATCTGGAGCTTTATTGCTTATCAGTTTAAGATTGATATATCCGAGGCCGCTGTTTTACCAGCCATTATCTATTATGGTGGAATTTTTTTAGCCTGTTGTTTGATGACATCCTTAATCAAAGGGGGCACGGTTTTTCCATCCCTTATTCTTTCTCTGCTTACCGCGATTGTCGCTTTGTTTTTGGTCGATACACTGACCTTTGTGGGTGCGATAGAGCGGTTGCTGCTGTCTTTGCTGTTCGGCGTATTAGCCTTTACCCTGACAAAAATATACTTTATCTGGGTCAGGGATAAGCTGTCTCAGCTACGCGGTAGAAAAGGCGGGCGAGCCACTTCGTAATTTTATCAATGTCCCTTTAGATAAGTATAAAGCAGGAGGAGATGCCCATTGTGCGGAGGAAAGAGGGCGTTTCCTTCTGTCTGTTTTATTTTTTGCCCGTATATCCCGTATATTAGGTAAGCAAAAAGGTGGTGCCGTATATGGCACCACCCTTTTGTTATGCAAAGACATTTAGTCCAGCGCGGTAAGAATCAGCGGGGGTTTACCTTCCCGCACCATAATGGTATGCTCACATTGCACAACCTGGCTGCGATGCGGCGTTTTCAATGTCCAGCCATCTTGCATCTCTTCCACATAGCTGTCTTCTGCACAGATAAAAGGTTCAATTGCAATTACCAGTCCATTGACCAGCTTACGGGTATCTCTGCGCTCATAGTAATTATAAACGCTGTCCGGTTCGTCATGCAAAGTATGGCCTACGCCATGGCCACATAAATTGACAATGGTTTTCAGGCCATGGCGGTGCGCTTCCTTTTCCACTGTACGGCCTATAATGTTTAAGGGTTGGCCAGCTATAGCTGATGCAATTGCTTTGTTGCGGGCGCTTTTACATACGTCCAGCAGCTTTTGTGTGGATTTCAGTACTGGCGGTAGGGCAATACTGGCTGCATTATCTGAAAAGTAGCCGTTTTTGACTGCACTAACATCTATATTTACAACATCGCCAGCCTGGATAATACGGTCTCCTGGAATACCGTGCGCCACCTCATCATTCACAGAGATGCAGTTGTAGCCAGGGAAATTGTAACAGGCCATTGGCGCGGATTCAGCCCCATATTGACGGAATACAGCCGCACCAATTTCATCCAGCTCGCGTGTTGTAATGCCTGGCTCTAGCGCATCAATCATGGTTTTGAGCGTTAGGGCACAAATATGGCCGATTTCACGCATGGCATCCAGTTCTTCTTGCGTTTTGATAATCATCGTTAAATGCCTCTTTTGTAATAAAATATATGTTCTCCTAGTCGTTTTCCGCTTGGTGAAAGAGGCTTTGCGACCTTTTCACCCATAGATCCAGATTAGACACCATTGCTGCCTACTGTAGCAGATATGGCACTGTCTATCTAATCACTGGCATAAAGGGCAGTATACTCGCAAACCGTTCCTTCTCCTCGTGCACGACTACCATACTTGGACATCTTTCTATTTTCATGCCTTTTTTTCCTCCTTGTTTTTGCAGTCTTTTGTAGCAACCTGTTCGGATGTTTTTGCTCTTCTGTCCATGGATAGTCTATCTGCCTTTTTACACTGCTCGGCGCATCTTTTTGTTCTCCCTGTGTATGTAATAATCACTTTGATATAAGAATGGTAGGAGAA
>CALXSV010000166.1 GCA_944391235.1 uncultured Clostridia bacterium
AATATAGAGGCTTTTTCCCACCAATGCTGCTTAAGGGGATAATAAAGGCAACGCCCGTGCCAGGGATATCAATTTTTAGCTGCTGTTGCAAGCCTTTTTTGATTTGCTGCCAAGTCTCCCTTGTTACAAGAGAAAAAATAATGGTTTTCTCCGTCTTTTCCAGCCCAAAAGAATCCAGGATTGCACTTACCGCAGTGCCAGCGCCCACGGTACTAAACGTAACGTCAACGCCATAATGCGCGTATAAGTCAGTTATTTTTCGTGTTACACTTCTATCTGTAATAGCAACCATTAAATGCAATTGGCTCATACTCTACTCCCTTCTGTAAATACGGCTTACAACTCGATAATGGCGTCGTCAGCCAACATATCGAAGGCCAGAGCGGGTTCGGAAACAGGCGCTCCTTTGGAGGCGCGTTTTTTCTGTATCTGATATACCATACCCAAGACCTGTATGGTTATCAATGGCGTCATGGCCACCATAGCGACAACGCCAAACGCATCGGTAACAATGTTGCCACCCACTGCGATACAAGCACCCTGAGCAAAGGAAAGGAGAAAAGTAGCGGTCATAGGACCAGAGGCCACGCCGCCGGAGTCAAAAGCAATGGCAGTAAAGATTTTAGGCACAAAAAAGGACAGTCCAAGCGCAAGCGCATAACCGGGGATGAGAAACCATAAAATGGAGATACCCGTCAGCACACGCAGCATGGCAAGACCAATGGAGGCCGCCACGGCCAGAGAAAGACTCATACCCATGGCCTTAGCGGAAATAGCGCCATCTGTAATTTCCTCTACCTGCCTATTTAACACATAGACAGCGGGCTCTGCCCTAACAATAAAATACCCCATAAGCATACCAATGGGAATGATAATCCATCGATAGTCCAGGGAGGCGATTACTTGTCCCAGATAGTTGCCGGCAGGCATAAATCCAACATTCGCGCCCGTGAGAAAAAGCACAAGGCCCAAATAAGTATAAAGAAGGCCGACCACTATCTTTCGCAATTCGCGCCAGGGAAGCCGCAGAACGGCAAGCTGAAACGCTGCAAAAAACAGTACAATGGGCAAAAGAGAAATAGCAATTTCCTTTAAATATTCGGGAATTCCAACCCGAAACAGCGCCCACAGCTCAACCGAATCGCTGATTTCCGGCAACACAGGAGGCGAATAAACGCTGCCCTCCGGCGAATAAATCATCGCCAAAATCAATACAGCGAGAATGGGGCCAATGGAGCATAGAGCAACCAGGCCAAAGCTGTCATCCGAGGCATTGCGGTCATTACGAATTGCCGCAATACCAACGCCAAGCGCCATAATAAACGGAACGGTCATGGGACCGGTGGTAACGCCGCCCGAATCAAAGGCCACGGCCAAAAAGCTGGAGGGCACAAAAAGGGTGAGACCAAATAAGGCAACATAAAACACAATCAGCATGGTACGCAACGGAATGGAAAACAACATACGCAAAAGCGCAAGCACGAGAAATACGCCTACGCCAATTGCTACCGATACAATCAACAACATATTTGGTATGGAAGGTACCTGCTGGGCCAGCACCTGCAAATCTGGCTCAGAAATGGTAATGATAAAACCCAGAATAAAGCCTAAAATTACAATAACAAACAGATTTTTGCTCTTGGTCATTGCAGCGCCCACTCGTTCCCCCATAGGCGTCATGCTGATATCTGCACCCAAAGTAAAAAACATGCTTCCTGCTATAATTAAGGCAGCACCCATAAGAAAACACAGCAGAATACTGGCGGAAATGGGAGCAATGCTAAAACATAGGATCATCACAATGCCGACAATTGGCAGTACAGAATTCAGAGATTCTTTCAGTTTTTCCGTTAGTTTAAGCCAGGAGCCTCTCAATCTCTACATCTCAGTCCTTTCTATGTAAAATTCATTCTTTCATATTAGTATACGATAAAAATAATATTTGTATAGTATAAAAACACCAGGACCACAGCCCTATAGTTATGCCAGACAAGCGCTTTTTCATACACAAGGCCTAACGGCCAAGTCGCTCGTTCAAGTCCATGGTCATAAAGGAAAGCATCAGCTTACGACATAAATCAACATCATCCAAATTGATATCACAAATCTCCGTGATTTTATTCAGGCGATATTGCAAGGTATTGCGGTGAATATACAGTCGCTCAGAGGAAATGAGCGAATTGCACATGCAGCTAATATAGATTTGCAAAGTATGATAATACTGAGTATTATAGCTCTCGTCATAGGCTTTTAGCTTACGTAAGCAGCTGTGCAGGCAATCCTCTTTTTCCAGGTTACTCACCGCTGCATAAAGAATAACATCCTGCTGCACCTCGTCATAGGTAACAATCGTCTCTTGCTGACCTGTTTTCAAAGCAATATCATAGGCACTTCGAGCGCAGCGCAACTGCTGCGAGAGCTGGTTGATGTCATCAAAAAGCTGTCCGCCGCCAGCACGCGTCCCCAGTTCCAGCAGGACGGTAGTGAGATTTTTACAGTAAGTAAGATATTGGGCATAACTGCTAATGCCACAAATTAGCAGATAAAGAAAGTCATCGCTAAAATTATAGGCAATAATTGCAGAAATGGGACGCAGCATGGCCTTAAAATACTCCAGTCCATAATGCTCATTATGAGAAACAGCAATGGCAATAACAGCAAAATGCGGCTTTAACCGCATACCAGACATAGTTTCCCAATAACGTTTATCCGCGTCGGAAAAATGGCGTCCGCTAAACAGCAGACTAATTAGACTATCATACTCGGTTTTATAGATCATGCTCACTTTGCTGTTGTTCATCAGCACAGCAGCACAAGCCTTACAGAAAATGCGCAAAATACGCTTATCCCATTCCAGCTGCTCGGCATCCGGGGTCTGTCCGCTCAGATAACAGAGACTCATAAAGGCCACAACCGATTTATCAACAGTAATATTTCCCACCAGACGCGGATTTTCTACGCCCCAGTCAATATAAGTCACGCCATCGCCGCCCAGAGTTTTCTTACGATAATCGTTTTTATAGCATTCAGTAACCAACTCAATGGGCGTATAGACATTGTCCACATGCACATCCCAGTGTCGGTCGCCAATTTTACCGATTGGCGCGGAGGCAAGAAATCGGTAGCCGGGGTCAATTAGTTTAATGGGATGCTGCCATATCTGATAAGCAAAGTCCACTACTTCCTGCAACTCCCCACTCAATATGGCATTCATGAGATTACTATAAATAAATTGATCTGTTAATTCTGTCCTATCCATGAAAAACCTCCCAATTTTGCTTCACTCAAAATACCATGATCTTTTCCGGTCGATCTTCACGGCTCCATGAATCAGACGGTAGTAACGTCCAGACATCTTTGCGAAACGTTTTTCAGAATAACGCCTATGCACAAATTCAATAAAATAGAATATACGAATTAGTATATCATATTTTTAATAAAAAAAAAAGGAATTTTATTTT
>CALXSV010000167.1 GCA_944391235.1 uncultured Clostridia bacterium
TAGATGCCGGCATCCTCTGCATACTCCGCGTATTTTTCCAGCACCGTATCATTGAGATAGGCAAGATTTTTATCCGCCAAAAGCTCTTTTATCGTATAATAAGAAAGATAGGTACAGGATTCTGCAAGCGGTCCTTTTTCCAAAAGAGCAAAAACCGGCCGCCCGATTTCCTGTAATACTTTTTCCCGGCGCTCCAGTGGGGCTACAATATGCGCCTTAATAGCCAAATTCGGCTGAAGAGCCATCAAATCGGCCATGCGCAGAATACCTGAGTAAATGGACGTGGTATGCTCTACCTCAAAGGCCCGCACAATGGAGCGGCCGCGTATCCATAACACATCAATATTTTCAATCGTACGCAGCGTTACATCATCATAATTAAGCGGTAAACGTGCAAGCAGGCTGGCAGCGCTCTGTGGATGCCAGATCTGTAAAACACGCTGTTTATCGCTGTTGGGTATCCAGATTTTAAAATGCATTTTTTCGCCGATTTCCGCTAGCTTAGCCTGAATCTGAATGGATTCGTACTGCTCCTTTTTGCCGCGCGCCGGATTTGTATGTTCGTCCTCTGGGATAGAAACCATAATCTGGCGGTCGGTGGCGTTTACCAGAGACAATCTTAATTTGCGCTGCTCCATCTCACTTAAAGCAAAAACGGTAAGCGCCTGGCTCTGCTGCTGCAAGAGGGCCTCCAAATAAGCGCCGTCTGCATCCTCCAGCCGGCGCAGACTGCTGCGAACCATGCTTGTCCAACTGGTGTTCTTTTTGTCCTGTCCCCTGGTAAAGGATAAATGCTCCCAACAGATATCCTGATTGATTGGCACCGCATGCTCCGGGCGCAGCCACACAGTGGGCTTTACCTGAAAACGCACGATAAACGGATCCTGCGGATGAATAAAGATTGGCGCGTCATCTATAAAACAGCTGGAAAGCACTTCGAAAATACCAACCCAGCGCGACAGCTTGGTCATATAGCAAACGAGTTTATCTCCAGGCTGTATGGTAGCGGCAATGCCTCTGTGTCGTTCCCGAAAGCCGGTAATGTCCCGGTTAGAGTCTGCAAACGCAGAATAAGTCTCCGGAGAAAAAAGATTGATATAATAGGCCATATCGTACATCCTTTCTGTGTGCTTTTCATCTATATCGCTCTACTGAGCCAGGCCTGCCGCTTGCAAAAAAATGCGAAAGGCGGTGGGCAAGGCATAATCTTTCTGCAAATCCGCCTGCGTAGCCCAAACAAGGCCAGCGGCCATATTCTTGCACAAAATATGATAACAAACCATTTCCCAGCGTATATGCGTAAAAATATGCACCCGGTGCAGCTCCTGGCATAATTCCACCGCCTGAACACCGAGATGCGCGGCCCTGCCGAGCGCCATATCCGGGGATAAAGCGCCGCTAAAATTGGGGAGTTCCCATAAGCCGGACAACAAACCTTCCTCCTCCCTTTTTTGTATGGCCAGCTTGTCCTGACATTGCAAGAGCAAGACCGTGCGCTGCTCCACACGCTTTTCTCGCTTGGGCAGACGCACCGGCAGTTGGGCCTGTGTGCTATGATGCTGCGCCAGACAAAAATCCGCCGCAGGACAGCTGCTACAGCGAGGAGACTTAGGCAAACAAACCATAGCGCCCAGCTCCATCATAGCCTGGGTAAAATCGCCGCAGGCGCCCTTTGGATAAACATTAGACAGCCGTATGCTCATCTCCCGCCTGGTTTTGGGCAGGTCAATGGGAGAAAAATCCTCACCAATACGCGAAAGCACGCGCAGAACATTGCCGTCAACCGCTGCAACAGGCTGCTCAAAGCAAATCGAAGCAATGGCGCCCGCTGTATAGGGTCCAACACCAGGCAAGGCGAGAATTTCTTCATAGGTAGAAGGAAAGCAGCCATTTCGCTCATGTACGATTTGCTGGGCTGCCTTATGTAGATTGCGGGCACGGCTATAGTAGCCCAGCCCCTCCCACAGTTTCAGCAGGCGCGCCTCCTCTACCTGAGCCAAGGCCTCTATGGTTGGCAGCTCCGCAACAAAGCGCTGATAATAGTCGCGTACAGCCTCTACCCTGGTCTGCTGTAACATAATCTCCGATAGCCAAATATGGTAGGCCTGCCGATCCTGCCGCCAAGGTAAATCACGCGCATGCTTATGGTACCAGGGCAGCAGCGCTTCCGGCAGCTTTCTATATCGTGCGTCCAAATCCATTCTGGGCCTCCATTCTTCTAATCCGCCATTTTCATTCTTTCCGGTACTGCTTTTTGGCTGAGATATGCATCCAAGGTCTGCTTATGATAGCGGAACCACATAACAGGCCGACTGATTTCCTTTAAGGTATCGAGTATAATTTCCCTCTCCTTAGGCTTTAAGCTGCGGAAGGTCTCCCAATCATTGGCAAAGTCAGAGAATGCATCCAGAGAAAACCTGGTTTCGTAAAATGTTCCATCCCTCTTTAACAGGAAAGAGCGCGACGCGATGGGCCGGTCATGCATAAGTCCGCACTCTCTGGCGTCCAAAATATCTACAATATCGTTTGCTTGCAGCATCTCCATAAAGGAGTCCTCTGTTGTACAAAGGTAGCTCAAGGGAATTCGCATACCCAAAAGAAGATCCGCCAAACGACGGTAACGAACAATGTTTCGGGCAATCTCCCTTTGATCTACATTCTCAATAGAAGACAATATTGCCGTCTTTAAGTCTTCGAATTGCTCGCTTAATAAATCAATCCGTTTTTGCTCGGCATTGTTATGCCTTTCTTCATACAGTAGGCGCTGAAAATAGCTGGACCATTGCTTTTTCAAAATATCCTCAATATCCTGTACCCGCTCAAACTGAAAGATAAAATTTCCCGTTGCTTTTAAACGGATAAAATCAATGAAGCCAAAAATATATTTTGCTGTTTCCTGCTTTTCCAGACCGGGAAAAACCATTTTTTCAAGTACTTCCGGATAATTTTTGTTTTTCTCATACACCTCATGTCCATAATATACCTTCTTTTCGATAAAAGTATAGACAGGTATATGGTTTTCAATTGCCTTTAAAACCTCCAGCTGGGTAATGGAAACCGGAATTTCCCTGGAAACAGGCACATCGCAGTCACTGATATTTTGTAGAGCAGCAAAATCCACCTTATCCAGCGCCTCCGGTACGCTTTTACCGCCAAATCTGGGACCAATAATCAGTACTACCATATCGCAATTTGTAATTTCATCTATGCAACTGCTATGCGTATGCTGGCGCGGATTATAAAGAACATCTGCATAATCGCTCATAACCGGCTCATAACCAAGCGAGGCAATAAAGTTTCTTAATTCCGAGCGCAATATGGACAAATCAAAACAGGTTGAAGAAACAAAAATTTTTAAGCCAGCCATTGCTTATCCTCCTTATCCTTATCTGTAACCATATCATAGATTTGGCTATTCTACAAGAAATAAGGCGCCCATATTTATTATTTTACGAATTTTTGCTGGCTCGATTGGTTTGCTATTCGCCTCTAAAACGTCAAATGGGAACCCGTACTGCCATCCACTATGGATGCAGCCAAGCAGGCTTAAAACTGCGTTTGTACCCAATAGAAATCCCCATATGCCATTCCTTTTCTCAGACAAAACAGCCGTGACAAATACAGGCAACTGCTATATAATAAAAAAATACAGCAACCTAAGGACATACAGAAATTTCAGGGAAGAATACAGATGATAAGCAGCATAGCAACGGCCATCAAACTAAAAACGCAGCCTGTTGCAGTTTTGCAGGCGAAAGAAGCACCCACGTAGACCCTGCAATTCAAGGAGGGCGCAAAGGGTTGTATCATTTCCCTGCTTGTTGCAGCCAGTAAGGGGTGCACCGCCGCGCTGTAGCAAGAAACGGCCGGCGGACCCGCTTGTTGTGTTTCTCATCCATGCGGACCAGCTGTCCGGTCACGCTAGCCAATTTTGATAAGTCCATACAGGACAATGTAAAAATGCTTTTTGGCGCTGGCTGCGCAGGAAAAGAAAAGCGGATTGTGCTATATCGGTCTGCCCGACCCCTCGGCTAGAAAATGCGCGGCAAAGGATTTGCTGTCCTTCAGCATTCCCTATAAACGTTTTTTGGAAATGGCAAGCAGCTTTTTAACCACAGAAACCTGGTCCATGATTCACAGAGAATTCAACGGCTACCCCTGCAAAGGAAAATGAAAAAACAATCTGATTAAATGGAGGTATGACCATGCAAATTGGCTGGATAACCTTACAGGTAAAAGATTTGTCAAAAGCAAAAGCTTTCTATCAGCAATCTCTTGGCTTACATTTGGTAGCGGAG
>CALXSV010000168.1 GCA_944391235.1 uncultured Clostridia bacterium
AGGTTGATGAGAAGAAAAAACGCATTTCCTTGAGCATGAAGCAGTCTTAGCTAAGGCTGCTTGCTAACGAGTGATGTGCAAAAAGCCCTTGTGTCGCAAAGCGGCACAAGGGCTTTTTTGCTATTCCTGAGGGGAAAGGCCAAAGTCGGTTTGCCTCTGGTAGCTTATCCCATATAGCTGAAAGCTGTTGAGCAGCGCCAGCGCAGTTGTGGGCTCCTCATAGGGCAGCTTAAAGATTTCGCTGATTCTGTTTAGCCGATACAGCAGGGTGTTGCGGTGAATGCACAGTATGCGCGCAGCGGATTCTTTGTTGTGTAGGCTTAGACTATATACCTGTAGGGTGCGAAAATACTCGGTCTGATTCCTTTCATCATATTGCAGCATGGTCTTCAGAACAGGATGGATGAACATGTCTGTATTAACGTGGTAGCCTATTGCCTCAAACATGGGTGCTGGGAAAATGAAGTCAAAGAATTCGCAGGGCTTTTGCGTCAAATGCGCAGTCATAAAAGCTTGTTGAAAACGTCCCTTCAGCTCAGAAAGATCAGCGAAGGGCTGGGATATGCCGCTGGAGCTGTTGGCGGGCGATAGATAGTCGGAAACGCGTTTAAAAAAGCCAATTTCCTTTTCCGAGTAGTGTCCGCCCTGCATTAGGCCAAATAGAGTAACAATACAATCCTGGTAAATGGTATTAACCATGGCCCGGTAGGTGAGAGGCATGTGCGATATGGCCATAGCGGCAAAGGCGCGCTGTGAGGCAGTGGTGCCAACCGGTGTTACCATAAGGGAAAAAGGGCCGGGTATGTTAGCCGCCAAACTGCGTAGGGCCAATGTTTTGATCTGTGGTGCGGTATCTTCATTCAGCAAGTCATACAGGTAAGAGGATAGGGTGGTGTTCTGCCGGTTTTTACGCGGTGTAAGCAGCATTTCCAGCGCGTCTATGAAGATTTGGGCTGCGTGGAGATCCTCTGGCTGCAGACTGTTATCAAACATGAAAACAGCGATGTGGCCGTAAATACGTGCATCGGAATGGACCTCGCCAAAGATGCGTGGACAATCTGCCGCAGGCCCCTGCTGCGAGTAAAAAGGCTTGTAGTACTGCCCGTCAATATTGTTGAGATAAGTCTGCTGGTATTCCTGTATGGTGGCCAACGGCAGCACCTGCTCGGTAAACAGTGTATCCCAGATTTGCTGCCCAATCCTTCGCTTGGGATATTGGCAAATCAGTTTGTAATTTTCATCAGTTAACAGGACCGGAAGACCAAAGAAGTTCCAGGCCGCCTCGACCAGCGCGTCTATGTCATCCGCTTTTAGAGCCTCAAAAAACATTTGATAGGCTTTGTCTGCTCCATATATATGCAGTCGTTTGAAGTTGCCTGTCATTTTGCACAAAGTCATCCTCTCTGTTTGAATCTTACTCACTATCCTACACATTTGCTTTATGATATGATTATATCAGGTTAGCGGACTTGTTCAAGATATCAAGTTTAAAAAATAAAGTTTTTCTGCTTCTTGTGAACTTTGTGGGAATTATAGAAAGGAAGATTTATATGCAATTTTCTCAGACGTTTTCCCCCTATAAGATTGGTAACCTGTTGATTAAAAACCGTTTAATTGTCCCAGCCATGGATTCCGGCGTATTTAGTCCGGAGGGGTTGGTCGTACAATCCACACTTGATTATTATGGCGCGCGTGCCGCAGGTGGTTTTGGTTTGATTATCATCGAAATTGCCGCGGTGGAGCAGCGCGGTGTAGGCATGCCTTGCGAGCCCAATGTGTGGAACGATGACTGCATACCCGGCATGTCCAAGCTGGCCAATTGCATCAAACGCAACGGCGCGCGCTGCATTGTACAGCTACACCATGCGGGACGTGAAACCGTTGCCGCTATGGCTGGGGAGCAGATTGTTGCACCTTCCAGCGTACCTTGCCCCACTAACCGTGAAACCCCGCGCGAATTTACCACGCAGGAAGTCTATGATCTGATTCAGCACTACATTGATGCCGCTGTCCGTTGTCAGAAGGCTGGCTTTGATGGTGTAGAAATTCATGCTGCGCATGGATATATGGGCGGACAGTTCCTCTCTCCCCGCTCCAATAAACGTGTTGATGAGTTTGGTGGCGGTCTGGATGGACGCGCCTATTTTATGAAACTGGTGGTTGAGGGTATTAAGCAGGCCTGTGGCGATGATTTTGTGGTAACAGCCCGCATTTCTTCTAAAGAAAACCGCATTGGTGGCCTGGAAATCGAGGAATCCGTGGTCTTTGCGCAGATGCTGGAGGACTATGGTTATGATGCACTGCATATCTCTGCCGGTACATACGAGACTTGGCAGACCATTGTTCCGCCGTCTAGCTGGCAGTCTGGCTGGAACTTGAGTGCATCGCGCCGTATTAAAGAAGCGGTAGATATTCCCGTCTTTTCTGTCGGGTTGTTCCACGACCCATACACCATTGAAACCGCGCTCAAACGCGGCGATTGTGACGCTGTTTCTCTGGGACGGCAATCCATTTGCGACCCAGATTTCCCCAATAAGATGTACGCCGGGGTCTTGGAAGATATCATTCCCTGCCTTGGTTGCACACAGCGCTGCATGGAGTTCAATTATCCGGAAAATTTGATGCCCGGAGACTGGGGCGTATCCTGTATGCTGAATCCTGAATCTAGCCATCGTGCGGACAGGCTTCTGAAGCCCACGGATAATCCCAAAAAAGTGGTTGTAGTTGGCGCTGGCCCGGCCGGTCTGCAGGCTGCCTTTATGTCCGCCGGTCGTGGACATCAGGTTATACTCCTGGAAAAGAATGGTGCCGAGCGGGTTGGCGGGCAGTTCTTGATTGCAGCTTATCCTCCATTTAAACAGGGCTTGACCCGTGAAATACGCTACCAGTTACATATGTGCAAAAAGAATGGTGTTGACCTACGCTTCCATGTAGAGGCTACGCCGGAGCTGATAAAGGAGCTTAAGCCGGATGTATTGATCATGGCTACAGGCGCTAAACCGATTATCCCTGATTTGCCCGGTATCCATACCACAGGCGTAGTGCAGGCAAATGACGTCCTTCTGGGCGACCCGGTGCTCAAATCTAGCGCGCTGATTATCGGCGGCGGTGAAGTTGGTGTAGAAACAGCGGAATACGCTACAGATTATTGTGCAAAGGTCTCCATTGTAGAAATGCAGCCGGTTCTAGCTGAAAAGCTTTACTTGACCGTCCGCAACGACCTTCTGGAACGTCTGAAGAAGGAAGAGGTGGATATCCATTGCAGCACCAAGGTTCTGGAATTTATCCCAGGTGGTGTGATTGCGGAGCATAATGGGGAAAAGATTACATTGGATGGTTATGATCATGTGATTTTGGCCTTGGGCTCTAAGTCCTATGTACCCTTTGATCCAGAGGGATTGGCTCCGGAAGTTTATACAGTGGGCGATGCTGTGCAGGCTCGTGACGCCAAATGGGCTATCTATGAGGCGTATCGCGTTGCCCAGAAGATTTGATCGTGTGAATATGGGAGGCGGCTTATGGTATCGGATATTTTACAGCAATATGTAGCTGGTCTTAACTCCGGCAATGCGGACCAGGTTGCTGCATTGTTCGCCGAATCGTGCGATTTTGTGGATGGTGGTGCCCGACCCTTTGATTTTCCGGATGTTGTGGCCTCTGGCCGGGAGGCGGTTCGCGAGGCTTTCCGTGGAGTTTTTGAGACCTATGAGGTAAAGGCGAAGATTGTGAAGCTCAATCCAAATTCCATGGAATACGACGTATTTTTAGCTGGTCTAGAAATTCCCTGCATTGGTACGGCTACCTTGGATGAGCAGGGCAAGATAAAGGAGTATCTGGTTCGTCCCCGTTAAACGACGTTTCCCCAAAAAGGCCTGGTTCAACCAGGCCTTTTTTATGTCTTTCTATGTTATGTGTCGGGTTAGCTTTGTTTTGTACTGTATCTATGCGTATGTGTGTTTAGCACGTTTAGGAGGCAATGTGCAAAACGAAAAAAATAAGAGCTTTGTGATTATGCACATGCATAATTCTTGTGTTTGCTCTATATATAAATCGCACTATAAAGCCATTTCTCATGGAAAATTATAGTTCTTTTCATATAAGTGAAAAATTTTCTTTTTGGCTTTTGTGCCGTTGCACATTGCATAATAATAGAATTCGTTTTATAGTTGGAGCATAAAGATGCCTTATGCCTCTGTTTTACAAAATAGGAATAGACCTGTTTTTTTATAGATGGCTAGTCCATCTATATTGATTTATCTGGCTAAATCTGCTTGTGCTCTGGAATCCGCCGAGTGGGTGTGGGTATAAGTAGATAGATAAAAATATATAGATGGAGATATAGGGGTGAGGTTTGTCCTGTGCAGTGCATTACCAAAATCTTGTTGAGATAAGCTTGTTTGGCACCTGACTCAAGTGGGCTGAAAGTCCTGTATGTGAGAGGAGGAATATGGCTTTGACTACCACGACTATCGCTCTAATCATTCTGGTTATCACGATTATTTGTTTCGTTACGGAAGTGCTGCCTCTGCCGGTAACAGCGGTTGGTGCTGCACTGGCTATGAGTGTTTTCGGCGTGATTCCCTATTCTACTGCGTTTGCAGGTTTTGCCAATGATGTAACTCTGATGGTTATTGGCGCCATTATTATTGGCGAGGCCATGTTTGAAACTGGGCTAGCGCAAAAGATTGGGATTACCATGATCAAAATGGTGGGTAATAACGAGAGAGTTTTTATTGTTGTATGTGTCGTGGTTTCCGCTGTCTTGTCCGCATTTCTCAGCAACACGGCAGTTGTGGCAATGATGCTGCCGGTTGTGGCAGGCGTTGCCGCATCCTCCGGAGGGATG
>CALXSV010000169.1 GCA_944391235.1 uncultured Clostridia bacterium
GAATACGCTGCGTGAGCTGGCGCGTATCTACGCCGCAAATACCCATAATGTTGTGCTGGCGCAGAAAATCGCCGACCCCCTGCTCACTGCGGAAATTGGACGGCGATGCACAGTATTCACGTACAACAACGCCGCGGACATGGATTTTTTCGCTTTCCATGTCCGCCGCGCAAATTCCATAGTTGGCCAGCTGCGGAAAGGTATAAATAACAATCTGCCCATAATAGCTGGGGTCGGTAAGGCTTTCCGTACAGCCGGTCATGGCCGTGGTGAACACCAGTTCACCCACGGCCGTACCGCTTACGCCAAAGCTTTTGCCTGGCAAAACAGTGTTGTCTTCTAAGATGAGATAAGCATCTTGCATGTAATGATTACTCCTCGCTTTGCAGCGCATCATAACCTTCCTCGCCGGTTCTGATGCGGATTGCGTTTTCCACATCGTAGACAAAGATTTTGCCGTCACCGATACTACCGGTGTACAAAGTCTTGCGGGCGGTTTCCACTACTGTAGCGACGGGCACCTTTGCCACGACGATATCAACTTGAATTTTAGGAAGCAGCTGTATACCAACGCGAACGCCACGGTAATACTTATCCGCGCCCTTTTGTGTGCCACAGCCCAGAACGTTGTTCACGGTCATACCGGTTACGCCGATTTTTTCCATTGCGTCCTTAAGCGCTTCGAACTTACTTTGACTGGTAACGATTTCTATCTTGGTCAGCTTGGCTTCCGGATGACTGTCGCTCTTGCGTACGTAAACCGGAACCGCATCGTCAATATGTACCGGCGCGGCCTGTACTGGTGCTGGCGAGGGAGCAGCTGCCACCACACCCTGCATAACCGGCGCAGTCCCCGTGCTCAGGAAGGAGGTAAGAACAAAGTCTGCATAGCTGCTGGCCAGATTGTGCTCGGTGCTGTCCAAGCCCTCAATTTCTTCTTCAGGGCTAACCCGCAGACCAATGGTCTTTTTAATAACAAAGAATACCACTGTCATGGTTACAGCAACCCAGAGAATTACAGATGCTACGCCCAGTGCCTGCACGCCCAGCAGGTGCGCGCCTCCGCCATAGAACAGGCCGTTTTCTATATCAAACAGACCTACTAATAAGGTACCCATGGCACCGCAGCAGCCATGTACGGCAATCGCACCAACCGGGTCGTCTACCTTCAGTTTCTGGTCGATGAATTCTACGGCCACAACTACCAGAATACCAGCTACCAGGCCAATAACAGCCGCGCCGATGCCGTCTACATTGGCGCAGCCGGCAGTAATGGCGACCAAGCCAGCCAACGCGCCGTTTAAGGACATGGATACGTCCGGCTTGCCGTTTTTAATCCAGGTAAAACACATGGTGACATTGGTGGATACTGCAGCGGCAATGGTGGTGGTGACCAGCGCGCGCGCCGCATCAAAGGTGGTGGTGGTAGCAGCACCGTTAAAGCCGTACCAGCAGAACCAAAGAATGAAGACGCCCAGTGCCGCCAGGGTCAGCGAGTGGCCGGGAATAGCGTTTACCTTCTTCTTGCCATCTGGACCCACACTGTACTTACCAATACGCGGGCCAAGGATAGCTGCACCAACCAAGGCGGATACGCCGCCGCACAGATGCACGGCTGTGGAGCCGGCAAAATCAATAAAGCCCAGCTGCGCCAGCCAGCCGTCCGCATTCCAAATCCAGTGCGCTTCAACGGGATAGATAAACAGGCTGATGACAATGCTGTAGATACAGTAGGCTGAAAACTTGGTACGCTCCGCCATCGCACCGGAAACAATGGTAGCGGCAGTAGCGCAGAATACCAGGTTGAACATAAAGCCCGGCAAATCACTCTCCATAAATCCAGTAATCGGATTGAGCAGCCCGCCAAACAGACCGCCCTGAGAAGGGCCAAGCAACAGAGAATAGCCCAAGAGCCAGAAGGCTACAGTGCCCAGACAAAAGTCCATCAGGTTCTTCATGATGATGTTACCGGCATTTTTTGCACGGGTCAGACCGGTTTCCACCATGGCAAAACCGCCCTGCATGAAGAAAACAAGCATTACACAGACCAATGTCCACAGGCCTGTATATTCATTCACAATACCATCGAGTGCCAGTACATTATCCATAATACTATTCCTCCTTAAAAAAGGCAAGAGTACTTTGTAAAAAAAGCACCCTTGCCATGTATTTTTATGAGAAATATTTAGAAAATATCCCCTTACCAGACAAATCACCAGCAGCGTCAACATCTAACGTCACCAGCGCAGGACAACCGGCAAGCCCAGAAACATTCTCCAAATATTCACATCGTATTCAGTTAAAGCCATATGCCTACTCTGCCGTACAGCGTACAAACTGACTCAGCGCAATTCGCTGTAACCCATTAAGTAGGTATCCACCTCGCGAGCCACAGCGCGACCCTCGGCAATCGCCCACACCACCAGAGATTGCCCGCGTCGTACATCGCCTGCGGCAAAGAGCTTTTCCTGCTCCGTACGGTAGCCCGTGGTACGCACATTGTTTCTGGCATCCAAGGCAGCGCCAAAGTTTTGTGCCATGGATGTCTCGCTGCCGGTAAAGCCGGCGGCAATCAGCAGCAACTGTGCGGGCAACAACTGCTCTGAGCCTTCTACCTCACACATGCGGCCTTTGTCATCAAAATGCAGCTGTATGGTCTGTACGCCGCTTAAACAGCCCTGCTCATCCTGGAGCAACTGTTTGACTGTGGTACAGTAACGGCGCGGGTCCTGCCCAAATACGGCAATCGCCTCTTCCTGACCATAATCCGTTTTGCACACCCGCGGCCACTGCGGCCAGGGGTTATCGGCCTGTCGTTCATCGGGCAGTTTGGGCATCATTTCCAGTTGGGTGACAGAGCGGCAGCCCTGGCGGATGGCCGTGGCTACGCAGTCGTTGCCTGTATCACCGCCGCCGACTACCACCACATCCAGTCCCTGGGCGGATATGGGCGCCTCCGTACCATCCAGCAAGGCCTTGGTAACGGCGCTTAAATAAGGAACAGCAAAGTGTACGCCCTGCGCATCGCGGCCCGGTACTGGCAAATCGCGCGGCTGCCGCGCACCGCAGCAGAGAATCACTGCATCATAATCGGCCAGCAGCTGGCTGGCGGCTATATCCTGCCCGACATGGCAGCTGGTGATAAAGCGTACACCCTCCGCCTGCATCAAATCCGTGCGGCGCTGAACAATTCTTTTGTCCAGCTTCATATTGGGAATGCCATACATGAGCAAGCCGCCAATGCGATCGTCGCGCTCAAACACATGGACACTGTGCCCTCGCTTGTTAAGCGTATCGGCAGCAGCCAGTCCCGCAGGACCAGAGCCTACCACCGCCACCTTTTTGCCGCTGCGAATTTGTGGCGGCTGGGCATGCATATCGCCGTTGGCATAAGCGCTTTCAATAATGCCCAACTCATTATCGCGCACCGTAACCGGCTCTCCATTTAATCCGCAGGTACAGCCCGCTTCGCACAAAGCTGGACAGACCCGCCCGGTAAACTCGGGGAAATTGTTGGTTTTCAGCAGCCTATCCAAGGCATGGCGCGTATTGTCCTTATAGACCATATCATTCCATTCCGGAATCAGATTGTGCAGTGGGCAACCGGAAAAGCCTGTGCCATAGTTCACACCCGCCTGGCAAAAAGGAACACCGCATTCCATGCAACGGCCAGCCTGTTTTTTGCGCTCTGCCTCCGGCAGCAACGCGTGGAACTCATTGTAATTCTTAATCCGCTCCAACGGCGGGACAGTATGACTGGGCTGCCGTTTAAATTCCATAAATCCACCTGGTTTACCCATTCTCTATCCCTCCTTATTTGGCCGCGCCGGTAAAGACGCGGAAAGCTTGCAGCTCAGCGCTGTCCGCATCCGGCGCGCTTTTGGCGCATTGCCGGATGGTTTCCAGCATACGAGCGTAATCGATTGGTATCACTTTCTTAAACTGCGGAATGTATTCGCTGAAATCCGCCAGAATTTCTCTGCCTCGAACGGAGCCGGTGGCTTCGACATGCTCGCTTAGCATGTCGCGCAGGCGAACGATATCCTCTTCTTCCTTAATCTGCTCAATGGAAACCATTTCCTTGTTGGTGCGGATATACAAATCATGTCGCGTATCCAGCACATAGGCGATGCCGCCGCTCATGCCTGCAGCAAAGTTACGGCCGGTATCCCCAAGAATGGCCACATAGCCGCCGGTCATGTATTCGCAGCCATGGTCACCCACACCCTCGACAACGGCAATGGCACCAGAATTGCGCACGCAGAAGCGCTCGCCCGCCAGGCCATTGATAAAAGCCTTGCCACTGGTGGCGCCATAGAGAGCCACATTACCAATAATAATATTATCTGCGGCCCGCAGCGTACTGCGTTTGTCCGGATAAACAATCAACTTGCCCCCAGACAGGCCCTTGCCAAAATAATCGTTGCTGTCTCCTTCCAGCTCTAACGTCAGGCCTTGGGGAATGAAAGCGCCAAAGGACTGGCCGCCGCTGCCCTGGCATTTGACCCGATAGGTGTCTTCCGGCAGCTTATCGCCATGCAGACGGGTAATTTCCGAGCCAAAAATTGTCCCCAGCGCACGGTCTGTGCTGGAAACCTGTAAGGTCACGCTGGCCGGCTGTCCCTTTTTCAGCTTGCTGCCCATGCGGGCCAGCAGCAGCTTGACATCCGGCGTTTGCTCCAGTTGGAAATCATAAACATCCTGGCTGTCAAAGGTTACGGGTAAAGGCACGCCATGGTTCAGCACGCCGGACATATCCACACTGGCCGCGCGCTGTGACGGCAGATTGCGGCGAACCTGCAACAAATCACTGCGTCCTACCAGCTCGCGCACAGTGCGCACTCCCAGGGAAGCCATGATTTCACGCAGCTCCTCGGCAATGTAGAGCATAAAGTTGATGACATGCTCCGGCTTACCGGTAAAACGCTTGCGCAGCTCCTCATTCTGTGTGGCAATGCCCACCGGGCAGGTATCCAGATTGCACACGCGCATCATCACGCAGCCCATGCAGACCAGCGGAGCCGTAGCAAAACCAAACTCCTCTGCGCCCAACATACAGGCAATGGCTACATCGCGACCGCTCATTAGCTTGCCGTCTGTTTCCAAACGTACCCGGCGGCGCAGACCATTGGCCACCAGCGTCTGATGGGCCTCTGCCAGACCCAGTTCCCAGGGCAGGCCGGCATTATGAATAGAGGTTTTATGTGCCGCACCTGTACCGCCGTCATAACCGGAAATAAGAATGGTTTGCGCGCCCGCCTTGGCCACGCCTGCGGCAATGGTGCCAACCCCAGCCTCAGAAACCAACTTAACAGAAATATCTGCCTGCCGGTTGGCATTCTTTAAATCAAAAATTAACTGCGCCAAATCCTCAATGGAATAAATGTCATGATGCGGCGGCGGTGAAATCAGGGACACACCAGGTGTGGAGTGGCGAGTCTTGGCAATCCAGGGATAAACCTTTTTGCCAGGCAAA